>DATJKV010000623.1:0-2599 GCA_035491155.1 Magnetospirillum sp.
CTCGATGCGGTCGGCGCGCTTGACCACCTTGTCGGTGGAAATGCGGATCTGGCGGATATCCTCGGCCGCCTGGCCGAAATGCTTGTCCAGCGCCGCCACGCGGTCGTCGAGGCGATTGATGTCGTCCAGCAGCGTGCGGACCTCCTTCTGGATCACCCCGGCCTGCTCGCGCATGTGGGCATCCTTCAGCACGGCGCGCACGGTGTTCAGCGTCGCCATCAAGGTGGTGGGCGAGACGATCCACACCTTGGCGCGGAAGCTCTTTTCCACCACCTCGGGGAAATTGGCGTGCAGCTCGGCGTAGATGGCCTCGGAGGGCAGGAACATCAGCGCCGATTCGGCGGTCTCGCCAGGAACGATGTATTTCTCGGCGATATCGCGCACGTGCTTCAGGATAGCGGTGGCGAAGGCGCGGCCGGCGGCGGTGCGCTCGGCCTCGTCCCTGGCATTGCGCAGGGCGTGGAAGCTTTCCAACGGGAATTTGGCGTCGATGGCAATGGAGCCCGGCGGATTGGGCAGGTCCAGCAGGCAGTCCACCCGCCGGCCATCGCCCAGCGGCGCCTGGAACTTGTAGGCGCTGGGCGGCAGCATGGAGCTGACGATGTCGTTCAGCTGAATTTCGCCGAAGGCGCCGCGTGCCTGCTTGTTGGACAGGATGTCCTGCAGCGACACGACCTGGGCCGACAGCTCGGTGATGTTCTTCTGCGCCGCATCGATGACGGCCAGGCGCTCGCGCAGCTCGTGCAGCGAGGTGGCCTGCCGGTGGGCGCTTTGCTGCAGGCCGTCGTCCACCCGTTTGGCCAAAGCCGACAGGCGGTCTTCGACCGCACGGGACAGGGCGCGCTCCTGCGCCTGCAAGCGCTCAGCCAACTGGGCCTGGGCGGCGGCCTGGCTTTCCGCCAGCTGTGACAACCGGCCGGTCAGCGCCGATTGCGCCTGGGCCACGCCATCCACCGCCCGCGCCATGGCCTCGGTCTGGCCGCGCCCGCCGGTCGAGCGCAGCAGCACCAGCGCCAGTCCGACCAAAGCGGCGGCGGCCACGATCCCCAATATCACCACGGTCGCGTCCAACTCTTATCCCTCCGATGCCATGGTTGCGCCGTTTTCATAGCATAGAAGTGAGCCCGTGAAGATCACGTGGAGAAGCTCCCCCATGAGACGGCGCCTTGTCTTGGTCACTGCCGTGGCCACCCTGCCCCTGCTGGCCGCCGGGGGCGGGGCCGATACCGTGCTGTCCCCGGCCGACCGCTCCGGCCTGTCTTTGCTGGTGACCCAGGAGGATACCGCCCTGGTGCGCGACCGCCGCCCGGTGACCTTGGAAAAGGGCACCCAGACCCTGGTAGTGGAAGGCGTGGCGCGGCGGGCGCGGGAAAGCTCGGGCTGGCTGACGGGCACCGGCATCGGCGTGGTGGAGCAGAGCTTCCAGCTGGCCGGCCCCGACGCCGATTCCCTGCTGTCTGCCGCGGTGGGCCAGGAAGCCACCGTGGTGTGGCGCGACAGCACGGGCGCCGAGCGCGAGGAGCGCGCCAAGGTGATCAGCGCCGGGCCGCAACCGGTGTTCCAGGTGGGCGGCAAAGTGGTGGCGGGGGTCCCGTCGCGCATCCTTTATGACGCCCTGCCAGCAGACATCCGCCTGCTGCCCGCCTATCGCGCCAGCCTGTCGGTGGACTCCGCCGGCAAGCGCGAGGTGGAACTGGCCTATCTCACCGGCGGCCTGTCCTGGCAGGCCGACTACGTGGCCGAGATCAACCCGGCCGAGGACGCCGCCACCCTGTCCGCCTGGGCCACGCTGACCAACACCAGCGGCGCCGATTTCACCGACGCGCGGGTTCAGGTGATGGCCGGCGACGTCAACACCGTCGCCGACGCCCCGGTGCGGATACAGCGGGCCGAGAAGATGCTGGTCGCCGCCGCCATGGCGCCCTCGCCGACCCGCGAGGCGCTGGGCGGCTATCACCTTTATGCCCTGCCCCAGCCGGTGACGCTGAAGGACGGCGAACGCAAGCAGGTGAGCCTGATGGCGCCGGTGCGCCTGGCCGCCGAGCGTGTCCTGGTGCTGGATCCCATGCCGCCCTCCGCCTGGCGCGACCGTGCGCCCGAGCCGCCCGCGCAGCACCCGGCCATGGTGCTGAAACTGAAGAACGGCGCCCAGCCCCTGCCCGCCGGCACCATCCGCGCCTTCCAGCGGGCCAAAGACGGCGCCGCCATCTTCCTGGGCGAGGACCGCCTGCCCGCCATCCCCGCCAATACCAGCGCGCGGGCCACCCTGGGCCGCGCCTTCGACGTCACCGTGCGGCGCAGCCAAACCGACTTCACCCGGATCGCCGCCGACATCACCGAGGCCGAGTGGCAGATCAAGCTGGCCAATAGCGGCGACAGCCCGGCCAAGGTCATCGTGCGCGAAAGCTTCGGCGGCGACTGGCTGGTATTGGCGGAAAGCGCCAGACATACCAAGGAGAGCGCCTTGGTTGCCTCATGGACCGTCATGGTGCCGGCCAAGGGCGAGACGATGCTGGAGTATCGCGCGCGGGTGAAGGGGCCCAGCGTCCCGGGAGGCGGCTAAAACGGGTTCCGCTTGACGCTTTCGCTAAGGTTCCAT
>DATJKV010000624.1:0-8012 GCA_035491155.1 Magnetospirillum sp.
GCCGCACATGCCCACGCTTTCCACCAGATAGCGCCCACGGACCATCTGGCGGTCGGGCATGTCCGCCGCCATCGCCCCGGCCGCTGTCATGGCTAGGCCCATCATCCCCAACAACACCCGCCGCATCGCGTTCTCCCTTGGCTGCTTGCGTGCGCTGGGCATATGGCGACGGCCGGCGGACCGGCCATCCTGGCAAAGGGCCTAGGACAGCGGGCGCGATTTGCCTATACAGGGGACGTTCGAGACGTTCACGAGGCCGCCCATGTCCGCCCTACCGCATTCCGCCGTCGTCGAGGCCGTGCGCCGCCTGGCCCACCAGGGGCTGAACCAGGGGGCCTCAGGCAACGTGTCGGTGCGCCACGGCGACGGCTTCCTGGTGACCCCCTCGGGGGTGGGCGCCGACGTGCTGGAAGCCGGGCAATTGGTGGAAATGGATATGGAGGGCGGCTGGAGCGGGGCGTGGAAGCCGTCCAGCGAATGGCGTTTCCATCGCGACATCTACGCCGCTCGTGCGGACGCCAATGCCGTGGTGCATTGCCACTCGCCGGCCGCCACCGCGCTGGCGGTGCTGGGCAAGCCCATCCCGGCCTTCCACTACATGATCGCCATCGCCGGCGGCTCGGACGTGCGCTGCGCCCCCTATGCCACTTTCGGAACGCAAGAACTGTCCGACGCTGCCCTGGCCGCACTGCAGGGCCGCCGCGCCTGCCTGCTGGGCCACCATGGCATGATCGCCATCGGCAAGGATTTGTCCCAAGCCATGGACGTCGCCATCGAGGTGGAGTTCCTGGCCGATCTCTATCTGCGTCTGTTGCCGCTGGGCGAGCCGCCGGTGCTGCCCGAGGCCGAGATGGCGGTGGTGCTGGAGAAGTTCAAAGGCTACGGCGCCAACGCGCAGGAGAAATAGGCGCTCAGGCTGCCTGCTCAAGCCGGCGCAGCAGCCTGTCAGTTGACCGGCTTGCCGCCCAGTTCGCGGAAGCTGTCCTCGATACGGCCCAGCAGGCGTTCAGCGTGGGGTACGTTGCGCGACACCACGAAATAGGTCTCCAGCCGGGTCAGCACTTCGGTCTGAAGGGGGGCCACGCCGTCGCCCAAGGCCAGGGTCGCCGGGACGGCGTAGTCGATCAGATAGTCCCCGTGGCCGCTAAGCAGCATCTTGAGGGCGGCCGGCCGGCTGTCGGCATAGGACACCGCCATGCCGTTCGCCGGCTCCTTGAAGAAGTCCACCCAGCCGCCATAGCCGTAGCCGCGCAACAGAATGACCGATTTGCCCCGGCTGTTCTCGATCGCGCCCAGCGGCGGCGTCCGTGCCAGGCGGAAGCCGTCCAGCTCCAGGTAGGCCATGGGCATGCGGCCGTACAGCACCGAGTCGACGATGTCGGGATGGCGGATCAGCATGGCCGCGTGGGAGGTGCCGTCGCGCAGATTGGCCATCAGGCGCGCCCCGGGATAGCACTTGATCTCGTAGGGCAAGCCAGCGTGCGCGAGAACTGCGGTCACCAGTTCGATGGCCTTGCCCGCGGGCCGGCCGTTGGCGTCGGTATAGGTGAGTGGCGGGAATTCGACGCACCCTACCTTCACCGGCTCGGCCGCCTTTGCGGCCCCCAGGACCAGCACCCATGCCAAGGCTGCCGTCGGCAAGTGGCGGAGCAGCCGCGACAGGCACGGGAAGGGCGGTGGCCGGGACATTAGGAGCCTTCGAATAGCAAGCTTTCCATTGTGCGAGTCATCAAGCGGCTGCGCAATGGCTTCTGGTCACGACCGTTGGTTTCGCCTAGGCTTTGTTCTCAGGAAGGCGGTGTCGCGGGGGGCGGAAGCACGTGTTGCCGTTTCGGCTGGAACAGATCACGCTCCGGTTCCTGCTGGTCGCCATGTCGATCTCGGCGGCGTTGGCGGTCTTTGTGGCCAGTGGCGTGGCCTGGTGGCAGTTCGAGGCCGAGCGCGAGCGGCTATCCGCCTCCATGGCCAATATCGCCCGATTGAACGCCATCGCCCTGCAAGAGCCCATGTGGTCCATTAACGACCGCGCCACCAATTCCATCGTCGGTTCGTTGTCGGCCCAGCCGGAAATCTTCTGCGCCGAGGTCACCGAGCCCGAGGGCACGCTGGCGGCCTCGACACTGGTGGGCGGCTGCGGCGTACCGGGTGATGCCGACCAGGTCATCCAGCAGGTGGTCTACGGCAACCAGCTGTTGGGCCACCTCACCCTGTGGGTGGACCGCAGCGCCATCGCCGCAACCGCCCGTGTGGCCGCTCAGCGCACCGCGCTGGTGTACCTGTTGCTGTCGGCGGCCATGGTGGTCAGCGCCGTATTCGCCCTGCGCACCACGGTGATGGCGCCGCTGGCCCGGCTCACCGACGCCATTCGCACCGGCTCCCGGGTCGAAGCCAATCCCCGCCCCGACGACGAGTTGGGTCAGGTGATCACCGCCTATAACCGTTCGCTGGACCGCATGCAGGCCCACACCGCCGAGATCGAGGAGGCGCGCACCCAGGCGGTGGCGGCGGCGCAGGCCAAGTCCCGCTTCCTTGCCACCATGAGTCACGAGATCCGCACGCCCATGCATGGCGTGCTGGGCACGGTGGAGCTGCTGCGCGGCACTCAGCTTACCGACGAGCAGCGTCAGCACGCCGACATTATTCTGCATTCCACCGAAGCGCTGCTCGGCATCATCAACGATATCCTCGACCTGTCCAAGATCGAGGCCGGCAAGGTGCGCATCGCCCTGGCGCCCGCCCGCCCCCGCGCCATCGTCGAGGAGGTTGTCGGGGCCCTGGCCGCAACCGCGCAGTCCAAGGGGGTGGCGTTGAAACTGGCGGCCGTCGCGGGTGTGTCGGAATGGGTGCTGGCCGATGCACTGCGTTTGCGTCAGGTGGTGATGAACCTGGTGGGCAATGCGGTTAAGTTCACCGAGGCAGGCGCGATCACCGTCTCGCTTGCCCGATATGGCGACGGGTTGGAGATCGCGGTGGCCGATACCGGCATCGGCATCGCCGACGACGATTTGGCCCGCCTGTTCGAGCCCTTCCGTCAGGTGGACGCCTCGACCACCCGGCGCCATGGCGGCACCGGCCTGGGCCTGTCCATCTCGAAGCAGCTGGTCGAATTGATGGGCGGGTCCATCCAGGTGGAAAGCGAGCCCGGTCGCGGTTCCACATTCCGGGTGCTGCTGCCGCTGGTGGAGGCCTGCGAGCCGGCGCTCGCCCCGCCGGCCGAACCGGCGCAGCTCAGCGTCCTTGCCGGCGCTCGGGTGCTGGCGGCCGAGGATAACCCGGTGAATCAGTGGCTGCTGCGCTCGCAATTACAGCGGTTGGGCTATCGGGCGGACATCCATGCCGACGGCCGTGCCGCTCTGGCCGCGTTCAAGAACGGCGGCTATGTGGCGGTGGTGACCGACTACCACATGCCCATCATGGATGGCCTCGACCTCGCCCGCGCCATCCGCGCGGCGGAGGGCGAGGGCGGGGCAGAGGGACGCATCACCATCATCGGCATGACCGCCGACGCCTATACCGAGACGGTGGACGAATGCTTGCGCGCCGGAATGGACGAGGTGGTGACCAAGCCGGTTTCGCTGGAGCAGTTGGGTGGTGTGTTGGCCTGTCATATCGCCGGCCATGCCGCCGAGTCCGAGGCCAAGGTCGCGGTCGGCGCCGCTCTGGCGGAGCCGCCGTTGCTGGACGACGAGATCACCGAAGCTCTGTTCGGTGACGATGCTGCCGGGCAGGCCGAAATGGCTAAACTGTTCGCCGTCACCGCCGACGGCCTACGCGCCGCCATCGACGGCCACCTGGCCGACGGCGATGCTTTGGGCCTGCGCGAAGCCGCCCATTCGCTGGCCTCGGCCGCTCTCTCCCTGGGGGCCACCCGCCTGGGCTTGGCCGCCCGCGCGCTGGAATGCGCCGCCAAGGATCAGGACTGGTTCGCCATTCCCACCCTGGCGGCGCAGGTGGCCCAATTGGACGGCGAGACGCGCGCCGTGCTTGTCGGCTAGCTCAGCCGTCCCCGCACCAGGTCCATGAAGGCGGCGGTGTCGTGGCCGTGGTGGCCGGTGATGACCTTGCCGTCCTCCACCGCCGGCAGATCGCTCCAATTGGCGCCGGCGTTGATCAAATCGCTTTCCACCGAGGGGGCGCCGGTCATGGCGCGGCCGCGGGCCAGCCCGGCTTCGACCAGCACCCACACCGCATGGCCCAACGCCGCCACCGGCTTGCCCTGCACCGCGGCGTCCCGCACCAGGCGGACAATGGCTTCGTCGGCACGCAGGGTATCGGCCGACAGCACGCCGCCCGGCAGCACGATGGCCGCGAAATCCTGGGCCTCGGCGTCGATTGCGGGCACGTCCACCGGCAGGTCGCCGCCCCAATGGGTATTGTCCCAGGCCCGTACGGAATGCTTCTTGGGCGACACCACCACTGCCCGGTGACCGGACTCGGCCAATGTCCGGCATATCATCGTCATTTCGGATTGCTCGAACCCGCTGGCCACCGCCACGGCCACACGCGCCATCGCCAAAGCCCTCCCAAGCTGGACCCTTCCCAGGTAGGTGCGGCGCGGGCATGGTTCAATCGTGGCCTTGGCCGGCGGATTGGGGTAAGGTCCCGCCGCCATGACCCGCATCATCTATCATATGTGCCGACGCCAGGAATGGCAGGACGCCCAGGGTTCCGGATCATACCGCGGCTCGTTCCAGGACGCCGCCGACGGGTTTATCCATTTCTCCACCGCCACCCAGGTGGTGGAAAGTGCCGCCAAGCATCGGGCCGGCCAGTCGGGGCTGGTGCTGCTGGCAGTGGATGTCGCTCGGCTGGGCCCGGCCCTGAAATGGGAGCCCTCCCGCGGCGGCCAGCTGTTCCCCCATCTTTACGGGCCGCTGTCGGTTGAGGCGGTGGTGCGGGTGGCCGACTTGCCGCTGGGCGAGGACGGCCGGCATGTGTTCCCTCCGCTCGAGGATTGACGCGTTGGATTATTTCAAGCTCGCCGGGCCGCTGGTCCGCCTGTTCGACCCAGAGGCCGCCCACGGCCTGACCATCAAGGCGCTGAAGATGGGCCTGGTGCCCAACCAGCCGCGCGTTTCCGCGCCGTCGCTGGAAGTGGCGCTGTGGGGCCTGCGCTTCCCCAATCCGGTGGGCCTCGCGGCCGGCTTCGACAAGAACGCCGAGGTGCCCGACGCCATGCTGCGCCAGGGCTTCGGCTTCGTCGAGATCGGCTCGGTGACGCCCCGCCCGCAGCCGGGCAATCCTCGCCCACGCATGTTCCGGCTGGCCGAGGACCAGGCGGTGATCAACCGCATGGGCTTCAATAACGAGGGCCTGGAGGCGGTGGCGCGCCGGTTGGAGGCCCGCCCCCGCATCGGCATCGTCGGCGCCAATCTGGGCAAGAACAAGGACACCGAGGACGCTGCCTCGGATTACGAAAAGGGCGCCGCCCGGCTGGCGCCGCTGGCCGATTACATGGTCATCAACGTGTCCTCGCCCAACACGCCCGGCCTGCGCGCGTTGCAGGGCCGCGCCCAGTTGGAGGAACTGGTGGGGCGCACGCGGGTGGCCCTGGACGGCGCCATCACCAGCGGCAAGCGCCCGCCGCTGCTGCTGAAGATCGCCCCCGACCTCAACGACGAGGATTTGGTCGACATCGCCGCCGTGGCCCTGGCCGGGGCGCTGGACGGTTTGATCGTTTCCAACACCACCATCGACCGGCCGGCCAGCTTGCGCTCGCCCCACGCCAAGGAACCCGGCGGCCTGTCCGGCGCGCCGTTGTTCAGGCCCTCCACCGCCGTGCTCGGCCGCATGTACACGCTGACCGAGGGCAAGCTGCCGCTGGTCGGCGTGGGGGGTATCGCCAGCGGTGCCGACGCCTACGCTAAAATTCGCGCTGGCGCTTCGCTGGTGCAGCTTTATTCGGCCATGGTCTATCAGGGGCCGGCTTTGGTCTCCCGCATCAACCGTGAACTGATCGAGCTGTTGAAGCGCGACGGCTTTGCCTCGGTCGCCGCGGCAGTCGGCGCCGATTTCAGGGGGAAGTGATGCCGGTACGCATGATTCACGGCCTGTCCGAGGTGGCCGCGGGCTTCGATGCCTTCATCCTCGACCTGTGGGGCGTCGTCCATGACGGCGTCGAGGCCTATCCCGGCGCCCGCGACACCCTGGCCGCCATCCGCGCCGCCGGCAAGAAGACGCTGTTGTTGTCCAACGCGCCGCGCCGCGCCGACGCCCTGGTCGAGCAGATGAACCGCATGGGCATCGGCCGCGAGATGTACGACCTGGTGCTGTCCTCGGGCGAGGCGGTGCACATGGAACTTAAGCGCCGCACCGATCCCTTCTATGCCAAGCTGGGCAGCCGCCTTTACCACATGGGCCCCGAGCGCGACGAGAACGTGTTCCAGGGCCTGGATCTGGTGCCGGTGGACATCGAGCACGCCGATTTCATCCTCAACACCGGCCCTTGGGATGTGACCGAGACGGTCGAGGATTACGTGCCCAAAATGAAGCAGGGTGTCGCCCGCAGCCTGCCCATGATCTGCGCCAACCCCGACCACGTGGTGATCCGCCAGGGACAACGGGTGGTGTGCGCCGGTGCGCTGGCCGCCCGCTATGCCGAGATGGGCGGCCGGGTCTCCATGCGCGGCAAGCCCGATCCCGCCATCTACGACGTGGCGCTGGAGATGCTGGGGGGGGCGCGCAACCGCGTGCTGGCCGTCGGCGACGCCCTGCACACCGACATCAAGGGCGCCAACGCCTCCAACATCCGCTCGATCTTCGTCACCCAAGGCATCCACGCCGAGGAACTGGGCATCCGTCCTGGCGACGAACCCGACTCCGACATTCTGCGCCAGGTGGTTACCCGCCACGGCGAAACCCCCATGGCCGCCATCGCCACCTTCCGGTGGTGAGGCCCTCTTCCCCTTCAGGTGCGTTGACGATGAACTACGAAACCGATGTCGTTGTGGTTGGTGCCGGCCCGGCCGGCCTGTTCGCCGTGTTCGAGTGCGGCATGGTCAAGCTGAAGTGCCATGTGGTCGACGCCCTCGACGCCGTGGGCGGGCAGTGCGCCGCGCTCTATCCGGAAAAGCCCATCTACGACATCCCCGGCCATCCCAGCATCCTGGCCGCCGATTTGATCGAGCGGCTGACCGAGCAGGCCGCCCCGTTCCAGCCCACCTACCATTTGGGCCGTCAGATGGTGGGCCTGGAGCGCGCCGGCGCGGTCTGGCGCTGCACCCTGTCCGACGGCACGATCATCGTCGCCAAGGTGGTGATCGTCGCCGCCGGTGGCGGCGCCTTCGGTCCCAATCGTCCGCCGCTGGACGGCATCGAGGCCTATGAGGGCAAGGGCGTCGCCTATTTCGTCACCCGGCGCGAGGAGTATCGCGGCAAGCGCGTGGTCATCGCCGGCGGCGGCGACTCGGCGGTGGACTGGGCCATCTCGCTGTCCGAGGTGGCGGCCAAGGTGATGGTGGTGCACCGCCGTCCCAAGTTCCGCGCCGCCCCCGAATCGGAAGCCCGCCTCAAGGTGCTGGCCGATGCCGGCACTGTCGAACTGGTGGTGCCTTACCAGCTCCATGGCCTGGAAGGCGACGGCGCCCGCCTGTCGGCAGTGGTGGTCTCCACCCTGGAAGGCGACACCCGCCGGCTCGAAGCCGACGCTTTGTTGCCCTTCTTCGGCCTGGCCACCAATTTGGGCCCCATCGCGGAATGGGGGCTGCAGATGGACCGCAGCGCGGTGACGGTGAACCCCGCCACCATGGCAACCAACACGCCGGGCATTCTGGCTGCGGGCGATATCTGCACCTATGACGGCAAGCTCAAGCTGATCCTGTCCGGCTTCGCCGAAGCCGCCCGCGCCGCCCACACCGCCCATGCGCTGGCCCACCCGGGCGAGGCGCTGCACTTCGAGCACTCGACCACCTCGGGCGTGCCCGGCGCCAAGTAGGGCGAAAGGCCGGGCGCCTGCATCGCCCGGCCTCTTGCACGTTCCCCCTCGGCCCCCTATAACTAGGGTCCTTGGGGTC
>DATJKV010000625.1:0-1701 GCA_035491155.1 Magnetospirillum sp.
CCCACACCTCGTCGGGCACGCGGGTGATGGCGTCGAGCAGGATGTGCACGCCCTTGAACCGGGTGATCTGGCCGAAATAGGCGAAGCGGTTGCGCCGACCACCCTTGGGCAGCGGGCGGGATGGGGCCAGTTCGTCCAGCACCAGGCCGTTCTCCAGCATGGTGCACTTCTCGCGCGGCAGCCCCCAATCGACGAAGCGCTCGATCAGGAACTGGCTGGGCGAAATGAAGTGATCCACCTGGTCGAAGAAAGTCTTCAGGAACAGCTCGCGCTTCATGAACTCGCCGGCGCCAATGTGCGGGAAGCACATGGCGCAATCGGCCGGCGAGGAGCGCTGGCACAGGGTCCCGCGCGTGGTCTTCACCATCTGGCCGTGATGGTGGCAGATGGACAGGTATTCATGCAGCGTCACCACGATGGGGAGGCCGGGGAAGTGCTTGCGGATGGCATGCACGCACTCGACGCCCAGGCCGAGGAAATGGTGGAAATGCACCACGTCCGGCTTCACGTCGGCGACATAGCGGATGAAGTCGCGCTCCACCGACTCGATGTCGCGGTTGGACAGGCGAAAATGGTCGTAGTCGTTGGCCCAGAGCAGCATCTCTCGCTCTTTCTGACGCAGCGACATGAGGTTCGAACCCTTGTGCTTGGCCACCGGCGGGCCAACCCGGGCCAGATAGTGGCTTTCGCAATCCGGCAGGGCGTTGATGCCCTGGTGCAGGTTGTAGGACGCCACTTCGCCGCCGCCGATGGAAAAGGACGGGTGGCCGTGGGAAACGACGAGGACGCGCATCTGGCTATTCTCCTGTCTCAAGCGGCCTGCTTGGCCCATTTGCGGGCAAAGCCCCATTCGTCCACCAACTTGCCGGTCTGCATCCAATATTCCGGCGGCTGCGCCTCGGCGGGATCGTCCAGCGAGATCATCTCGACGCCAGGCAACCACTGGCAGGCAATGCCGGCCGCCTGGAGGCGTAGAAAGAAATCGGGCCCCTTGAGGTCCGCCCCCACATAATCGCGGGCGAAGCCACCGGCACGGGCCAGGGCCGGGCGCGGCACCATGCAGCAATCGATGGTGCCGGCACTGCTGGCGGTCGGCCCCTTGCCGGCGCCCTTCAGCCAGTGGCGGGAATAGCCCGCGAGCCCCGAGCCGGCAAATTTGATGGAATTGTCCTCGTAGACCAGGGTCGGGCACACCGCGCCGCCCGCCTGCGCCGCCGCCACCGCCAGGCGTGCCACCCAGCCGGGCGCGGTGGGGAACACCGAGGCCGACAGGAACAACAGCAGGTCCGAGCCGGCGGCCTCGGCGCCCATATCGAGAGCCTCGCACGCGTCCAGTTCGTCGGGGGAAACCAGCAGCTTGCCCGAGCGCCCGTAGAACTGCGCCTGCTTCTGCAGCGATGCCCCCAGGGTGGCGGCGAATTGCGGGCGGGTGACCACCACCAGCTCCACCGCCGCCATGTCGGGATCCACCGAGAAGCGGGCCAGGTTGACGTCGAAATCCGGCGTCGGGCGCAGCAGCGGGATAATGGCCGAGACCTTGGGCCGCTTCAGCGCCGGGCCGAACGAGCAGGCCAGCTGCGGCTTGCGCTTGGGCCCGCCGATGCCGGCCGAGGCGCAGACCAGCGGCGCCAGCTGCTGGGCGATGACCTGCTGGCAGGCCGGGTCGTGGATGTTCACGCTGGTCAGCATGCGGCGGATGAT
>DATJKV010000626.1:0-3851 GCA_035491155.1 Magnetospirillum sp.
CACCGCCCTGACCGGCAAGTTCGTCGGCCGCCTGCGCGTGCCCATCACCATCGTGCCCGGCAATTTGACCGACGGCCAGATCGAGGCGATCACCTGAGTAAGATAGTCGGACTTTCCCTTGACTAAGGGTGGTACGCGCGCCATTTAAAAAGACCGGCTTCCGCATCCCCCGCGACGTCTAATAACCTGAGGATTCCATGTTCATCCAGACTGAACCCACCCCCAATCCGTCGACCCTGAAGTTCCTGCCCGGACGTGACGTCATGGGCCGCGGCACCGCCGATTTCCTGACCAAGGAAGGCTCGAAGCAGTCTCCGCTCGCCACCCGCCTGTTCGGCGTCGACGGCGTGGCCAGCGTGTTCCTGGGCGGCGACTTCATCACCGTCGGCAAGGCGGGCGATATGGACTGGTCGGTGCTGAAGCCGCAGGTGCTGGCGGCCATCATGGATCACTACAATTCCGGCGAGCCGGTCATTCTCGAATCCGCCAGCGGCGAAGGCTCGGGCGAGGGCGATTCCGACGTGGTCAAGCAGATCAAGGAATTGCTGGATACCCGCGTGCGCCCGGCGGTGGCCCAGGACGGCGGCGACATCATCTTCCGCTCGTTCGACGACGGCATCGTCTACCTGCACCTCCAGGGCTCGTGCTCGGGCTGCCCCAGCTCGACCGCCACGCTGAAGCACGGCATCGAGAACATGCTGAAGTACTACGTGCCGGAAGTGGTCGCGGTGCAGGCGATCGAATAGACCCGCACCCTTGAAACGGCGATGGCCGGGCGAAAGCCCGGCCATTTGCTTTTGCCCCCTGTCTTGGGGGCGGCGCAATTGCGCCACAATCGGATGCGATAAAGGCTTACTCGTTGGCCGCCTTGAGCACGGCGCGGGCTTCGCTCTCATCGATCTGATGCAGGTCGTTCAGATGGATTTCCCAGTTCTCGACGAATTCCTGCACGGCCAGGGACAGGCATTCCTCCAGCGGCCGATTGGTCTCGGCGGCCAGCGCCTCGAGACGCTGCTTCAATTCGGTCGAAATGGTGACCGACAGGGTTTCCATGCTTTTGTCCTCTACCAGTGTCCTGCCCCCGAATTCATAGCATGAATTTCGGGGATAAGCAGGCCACCAACTTGTTGAATTGTGTGGTGATTCTGAAATTCGCAAAATGTGCGAAGTTCAGAATCACCACACTGGGCCCGGTCATATGGCAGGGGGTCATCCTACAACCAATGCCACGGCGTTGCCAGTTCCGAGACACCCTGCGCCCATGCTAGAAACCGTCCATGTCTGACCGCACCCCCTCTTCGCGCCGCCCGAACATGTCGCTCGAACTCGACCCCCGCGACCGCTTGATCCCCTCCAGCGGCGACGAGAAGCCGCGCGGGCGCGGGTTCGGCTTCGGCCGCGGCAGCGACGCGGACGACGAGGCGCCCCGGCGCCCGCGCGCTCCCAAGGCGAAGGCGCCCAAGCCACCCAAACCGCCGAAGCCGCCGCGCAAGAAGACCGGCGGCGGCGGACGCGGCTGGGGCAAGCGGCTGGTCGTCTGGGGCCTGACGCTGGCCATCTGGGCCGGCATCGCCCTGGCCGGCGTGGTCGCCTATTACGCCGTCGACCTGCCCGACATCGACAAGATGACCGCCACCACCCGGCGGCCCAGCGTGGTGTTCGTCTCGGCCGAGGGCGAGACCTTCGCCGCTTACGGCGACATCTACGGCCAACCCCTGGACCTCAAGGACATCTCGCCCTTCATCCCGCAGGCGGTGCTGGCCACCGAGGACCGCCGCTTCTACAAACATTTTGGCCTCGACGTCTGGGGCCTGGCGCGCGCCGTGGTCACCAACCTGCGCGCCGGTCACGTGGTGCAGGGCGGGTCCACCATCACCCAGCAGTTGGCCAAGAACCTGTTCCTTACCCCCGACCGCACGCTCAAGCGCAAGGTGCAGGAACTGCTGATGGCGGTGTGGCTGGAGCACCGCTTCAGCAAGGAGCAGCTGCTCACCCTTTATCTCAATCGGGTCTATCTAGGCTCCGGCACCTTCGGCGTGGACGCCGCCGCCAAGCGCTATTTCGACGTCTCGGCCCGCAACGTGACGCTCTACCAGGCCGCCGTCATCGCCGGCCTGCTGAAGGCGCCCAGCCGCTATTCGCCGCTGAACGATCCCGAGGCCAGCCACAAGCGCACGGTGGACGTGCTGCAAAACATGGTCGAGGCCGGCTACATCGACCAGAAGACCGCCGATTACGCCGCGCTGACCGGCGCCGCCCAGGCGTCGCGGCGCCCGCTGCCGGCGGGCCGCTATTTCGCCGACTGGATCATGGCCCACCTGGACGAGATGGGCGAGGTCCAGGGCAAGGACATCGTGGTGCGCACCACGCTGGACATGGGCCTGCAGCGCAAGGCTGAAGCCGAACTCAAGGCGCTGCTCGACCGCGAGGGCGGCAAGAGCCATGTGGCCCAGGGCGCCGTGGTGGTGATGACCCCGGACGGCGCCGTACGTGCGCTGGTGGGCGGCAAGGATTACGACGAGAGCCAGTTCAACCGCGCCACCCAAGGCCTGCGCCAGCCGGGCTCGTCGTTCAAGCCGTTCGTCTATCTGGCGGCCATGGAGAAGGGCTTCCAGCCGGGCGACGTGTTCGACGACGCGCCGCTGAAGCTGGGCAACTGGTCGCCCGGCAATTACAACGGCAAGTTCGAGGGCCCGGTATCCCTGCGCCACGCCTTCGCCAATTCCACCAATACGGTGGCGGTGCGGCTGATCGAGCAGGTGGGGCCGTCCAGCGTGATCGCGCTGGCCCACAAGATGGGCATCACCTCGAACCTGCGGAACGACGCCTCGCTGGCGCTGGGCACCTCGGAAACCAGCCTGCTGGAACTGACCACCGCCTATGCCCCCTTCGCCAATGGCGGCGAGGGCGTCACCGCCTATGGCGTCGAAAGCGTCACCGATCCCCAGGGCCACGTGTTGTGGACCCGCCAGGGCGGCGGCTTCGGCCAGATCATGTCCGACCGGGCGTTGGCCCACATGCACGAGCTGATGCAGGCGGTGATGACCGAGGGCACCGGCAAGGCCGCCCGCCTGGACCGCCCGGCGGCCGGCAAGTCGGGCACCACCCAGGATTATCGCGACGCCTGGTTCATGGGCTATACCGCGGATTACGTGGCTGGCGTCTGGCTGGGCAACGACGACCAGCGCCACGAGATGAAGAAGGTCACCGGCGGCGGCCTGCCCGCCCAGCTATGGAAGAGCATCATGCTGGCCGCCCATAAGGGCCTGCCGCCGCGTCGACTGCCCACCCCCGACCTGGAGCGCCCCATGGTGTCCGACGGCCCCGGCGGCCTGATCGAGGACGCCGGCCGGGCGGTCAATTCCGTGGGTAACGCTCTGGACAGCCTGATCAACTCCATCTTCGGACGTTGATGCCATGTGGCACTTCCTGCGCAAGCTGACCGGTGACCGTCGCACCAGCGACGCCAACCGGAAGCTTGGGCTGTCGCTGGCCTTCGTCGCCGGGGCCACCAACGCCGGCGGCTTCCTGGCGGTGGACCAGTACACCTCGCATATGACCGGGATCATCTCGTCCCTGGCCGACGCGGTGGCTGTCTACGATGTCGCCATTGTGCTGACCGCGCTGGGCTCGGTGGCGGCCTTCATTTCGGGCGCCGCCTATTCCGCCATCTTGATCAATTGGGGCCGCCACCACCGCACCCATTCCCGCTATGCCTATCCCCTGCTGTGGGAGGCAGGGCTGCTGCTGGTGTTCGGCCTGATGGGCAGCACGCTTGAACTGAAAGGCGGCTTCATCCCCATCACCGTCATCCTGTTGTGCTTCCTGATGGGGCTGCAGAACGCCATCAT
>DATJKV010000627.1:0-6079 GCA_035491155.1 Magnetospirillum sp.
TCGACACCGGCAAGGATAATTTCCGCGGCTCGCTGAAGACGCTGACGGAAAACCGCGACATCGCCTTCGACCTGTTCCGCCTGGCAATGACCCAGCCGCGCTTCGACAAGGAGCCGGTCGAGCGGGTGCGCAGCCAGATCCTGACCGCTCTGGCGCGCGAGCTGCAAAACCCCGAAGCGGTGGCGGCGCGCGCCTGGTACAAGCTGGCTTTTGCCGGCCATCCCTATGCCATCCCGGTGCGCGGCGAGCCTAACACGGTGAAATCCATCACCGTGGCCGACCTGCGCAACTACACCAAGACCTGGCTGTCCCGCGAGGGGATGGTGATTTCGGTGGTGGGCGACGTCACCCCGGACCAATTGGGCGTCCTGCTGGACAAGACCTTCGGCGCCCTGCCGGCCCGCCACCCGGCCATTGCCGTGCCGGAGGTCAAGCCCCAGGCCACCGGCAAGGTCGAGGTGATCGACCGCAACAATCCGCAAAGCGTGGCCATGTTTGGCCAGACGGGCCTCAAGCGTGCCGATCCCGACTGGTACGCGGCCTATGTGATGAACTACATCCTGGGCGGCGGTGGCTTCTCGTCGTGGCTGACCGAGGAAGTGCGCGAAAAGCGCGGGCTGGCCTACTCGGTCTATTCCTACCTGACGCCCCTGGATCACGCCGGCATCATCAGCGGCGGCGTCGCCACCCAGAACGCCCGCACCGGCGAGTCGCTGAAGCTGATCCGCGAGCAGTTCGGCCGCATGGCGACGCAAGGCCCGAGCGAGAAGGAACTGGCCGACGCCAAGACCTATCTGACCGGCTCGTTCGCCCTGCAACTGGACTCCACCTCGTCCATCGCCGGCCTGCTGACGGCGGTGCAATTGGACAATTTGGGCATCGATTATCTGGACAAGCGCAACAGCTACATCGAGGCGGTGACCATGGACCAGGTCAGGACCATCGCCGCCAAGCTGCTGGACCCGGCGACGCTGACCTTCGTGGTAGTGGGCAAGCCCGAGGGGATTTAATTACGGCCTGTCGGCAGGGGCTGTGGTGATCTGAACGCGTCATGGCCGGGCTTGACCCGGCCATCCACGTCTTTGACAGCACAGTGCCGGACGGGCGCGGATCAAGTCCGCGCATGACGGCTTTTGATCGTGTTCGAAGATGGGAGGGTGAGGGGGCCAAGACGCACCGAGTCTTCGGCTCCCTCATCCGGCCCTTCGGGCCACCTTCTCCCGCTTGCGGGAGAAGGAAAATCTAATGTCCCTTGGCCGCCGTCACGAAGGCCCTGATCTTGTCGGGGGCCTTGACGCCGGGACTGGTTTCCACGCCCGAGGAGACATCCACCGCCGGGGCTCCGGTCAGCTTGATGGCGACGGCCACGTTGGCGGGGGTCAAGCCGCCGGCCAGCATCCACGGCACCGGGCACTTGAAGCCCTTGAGGATGGACCAGTCGAAGCTGGCGGCGTTGCCGCCGGGCAGCTCGGCGCCCTTGGGCGGCTTGGCGTCGAACAGGATCTGGTCGACCACCGGGTAGAACGGCTCGGCGGCTGCCAGATCGGTGGCTTCGGCCACGGGGATCACCTTCATCACCGGCACGCCGTATTCGGCGCGGATGGCGGCGATGCGTTCGGGCGTTTCGGTGCCGTGGAACTGCAGCAGGTCCAGGCGCACGTGGGTCAGCACCTCGTCCAGCAGGGCATCGTCGGGATCGACGAACAGGCCCACCTTCTCGGCGCCCTCGATGAACTGGGTCAGCTCGGCGGCCTGCTCTGGCGTAACAGCGCGGGGGCTCTTGGCGAAGAAGACGAAGCCCAGATAGTCGGCCCCGGCCTCCAGCGCCGCATCGATGGCCTCTTCGTCGTTGAGGCCGCAGATCTTGACCGTCACGCTCATGCCAGTTCGTCCGCGATGCGCCGCGCCGCCTCGGCCGGGACGGCAGCGCCGGTGATGGGGCGCCCGATGACCAGGAAGTCGGCGCCGGCCTGCACCGCCTCCTTGGGGGTGAGGAAACGCTTCTGGTCGCCGGCCTCGGACCAGGCGGGGCGGATGCCGGGCACCACCAGGGCCATACCGGGGCCGACCACCTGGCGCACATGCGCAACCTCATGCGGCGAGCAGACCAGGCCGTCGACGCCGGCACCCTTCGCCAGCTCGGCCAGCCGCTTGACCTGATCCAGCACGGTGCCGCCGAAGCCGACGGCGGTCATGGAATCCTGGTCCAGCGAGGTCAGCACGGTCACCGCCAGAACCTTGGTGGCGGGGCGGCCGGCCTTGGCGGCGCCCTCATGCGCGGCCTCGACCGCCGCCTTCATCATGGCGGAGCCGCCCGAGGCGTGAATGGTAGTGAGCCGGGGCGCCAGCTTGGCGATGCCGCGCATGGCGCCCGCCACGGTGTTGGGAATGTCATGCAGCTTGAGGTCGAGGAACAGGGGCATGCCCAGATCGGCAACGGCCTCGACGCCCTTGGGGCCGCAGAAGGTAAAGAACTCCAGGCCCAGCTTCACGCCGGCAACCAGGCCCTTCAGGCTGGTGGCCAGGGCGGCGGCCTGGGCGACGTCGGTGGTGTCGAGGGCGACGTAAACGGGCGAAGTCATGCTGGCTCCTGGGACATTCCGACGGATTTATAACGCAGGGCGAAGGGGTTGGCGACTGCGACGGCGGAGAGCGGCCGTTGCGCTCAGCCCTCGCCCTGGCTGTCCGGCGGCGGCAGCTGGGGTGCCGACGTATTGGCGTGGGCCTGGGCCAATTGGCGCTCCAGCGAATCGGCGCGGCGGCGCTGGGTGCGGGCGTTGGCACGGGTGCGGTGGCCGGCGCACCAGGTCAGCAGGGCCCCCAGAATCAGGCCCACCAGCAATGGCCCCAACACCGCCAGGAACACCGGCAGGTCCAGGCTCCACGGCAGCGGCCACAGCTCCAGGCGCAGATTGTGCCGGTTGGCGACGGCGAAGATCACCGCCAGGAGCGACAGGGGAAGGGCGAGGAGCCAGCCAACGAGCCGCACGGGAGCTACTCGTCGCCGCTGGTGTTCAGCTGTTCGCGCAGCTGCTTGCCGGTTTTGAAGAACGGGATCACCTTGCCCTGGACCGACACCTGCTCGCCGGTACGGGGGTTGCGGCCCTGGCGGGCGTCGCGCTTCTTTACCGAGAAGGCGCCAAAACCGCGCAGTTCGACACGGTCGCCCTGGGCCAGGGCGGCGGCGATCTCATCGAAGATGGTGGTGACGATGCGTTCGACGTCGCGCTGGTAGAGGTGGGGATTCCTCTCGGCCAGGCGGGCGATCAGCTCCGACTTGGTCATGCCTTGAAAACTCGTATGTGGTCGATTGTGCCGCAGCCTGCCCAAGGGGGGGCGTTAAGTCAAGCCAACCGGTTGTGTCGGAAAGATTTTCCGCTTCCAAGCATCGGGTGAAATTTTTGTTGCCACGCAGAGCGCCGTTGACTCCAGCCCGCTCGAATCGGCGAAATGTGCGCGCCGCCGCCCCGCGCGCGGCTGCATCGGAGAAACCGGATGTTCACCTCGGTCCATGCTCAGGGCGAGGCCTCAAAGGCGCCGCCTGTCTCGCCGCGGCCGCTCGCGCCGGCCGCCGACCAATGGTGCAATCGGGTCGCCACCTTGGACGTGGCGTTGCAGCCCATCGTCAACATCCACACCGGCGCCTGCTACGGCTACGAGGCGCTGCTGCGCAACGTGGAGGCGGCCGGCTTCGGCTCCATCCAGGAATTCTTCGACGGCAGTCATGCCCTCGGCGTGCTGGCCGAGATGGAACTGGCCTTGCGCGAGAAGGCGCTGGCGAAGTTCGTCCAGTTGGACCACTGGCGTCAGTCCAAGCTGTTCCTCAACCTGGACAATCGGGCGTTGGACTCCCGGGGCGAGCTGATGCGCCGCACCCAGCGCTTGCTGGACGCCTACCAGGTGGACGAAAGCCAGGTGGCTATCGAGGTCTCCGAGCGCCATCCCTTCGCCGAGCCGGATTCGGCCGCTGCAGTGCTGAACCTGTGCAAGCAGGCGGGGTTCCGCCTGGCCATCGACGATTTCGGCACCGGGTTCTCGGGCCTGCAGATGCTGTACTTCATCGAGCCCGATTTCCTGAAGATCGACCGCTTCTTCATCTCGGACATCGCCAGCGACTCCAAGAAGAAGCTGTTCCTGGCCCAGATCGTCAATATCGCCCACCTGCTGGGCGTGGTGGTGGTTGCCGAAGGGGTCGAGACCGAGCGCGAGTACTTCGTGTGCAAGGATATCGGCTGCGACCTTCTGCAGGGCTATCTGGTGCAGAAGCCGACGCTGGATCTGGCCGAACTCAAGTCCCACTACCCCGCCATCGAACGCCTCGCCAAGGCCGAGCGGCGGGTGGCGGTGTCGGACCAGAAACTGATCGCCGACCAGATCGCCCACGTCACCCCCATCGGCCTGGATTGCGGCATGGAGGAAGTGTTCGAGCGCTTCCGCGCCGACAAGCTGTTGACCTTCTTCCCGGTGGTGGACGCGGCGGGCGAGCCGGTGGGCATCGTGCGCGAGAAGGAGCTGAAGGATTATACCTACTCGCTCTACGGCAAGGCGCTGATCAGCAACAAGACCCTGGGCCGCAAGCTCAAGGACTTCGTCACCCGCTGCCCCATGGCCGACATCAACACCAAGGCCGAGCACATCCTCCAGGCCTATTCGGCGGTGGAGGGCTCGGAAGGCATCGTCATCGTCGATAACATGAAGTACGTGGGCTTCCTGTCCGCCCACTCGCTGCTTCGCGTCATCAACGAGAAGAACCTGGCAGCGGCCCGCGACCAGAACCCGTTGACCAAGCTGCCCGGCAACAACCGCATCCACGAATACGTGTCCGAGGTGCTGGCTGCGACCGACCAGGAAGCGGTGCTGGCCTATTTCGATTTCGACAATTTCAAGCCATTCAATGACAAGTACGGCTTCCGCCTGGGTGACCGCGCCATCCTGCTGTTCGCCGAGCTGCTGTCCAAGGCGATGCCGCGCGACAGCGGCTTTCCCGCCCATGTGGGCGGCGACGACTTCTTCGGCGGCTTCCGCCGCATGGGCTTCGATGAGGCCTTCGTCATAACCACCAAGCTGGTGGCTACCTTCCGCCGTGACGTGGAAAGCTTCTATGACGACGAGACGCGGGCGCGCGGCCACATCACCGGCCAGGACCGCCTGGGCAACGTGGTCGCCTTCCCGCTGATGTCGGTCTCGGCAGCCCTGGTGCATCTGCCCGCCGGCCGCACCGTCCACAGCGTCGACGAGGTCAGCCAGCTGATCGCCAGGCTCAAGAAGGAAGCCAAGAAGAGCCCCGACAGGGTGGCGGCCGGGGCGCTGGTGAGTGTGCGCGGCGCCTAGCCCCGCATCACCACCACCATGCCCGGCACGTCCTGGCCGCCGTCGCGGCGGGTCACCGCATCCTCCTGGAGGGCCACCTCGAAGCCGGCGGCTTCGGCGCAGGCGCGGATGTAGCCGGGGGAATGGGCGTAGCGCTGCTTGGGGCCCAGGGCGTAGGTCTCGGCCTGGTCGGTCTTCTCCACGGTGAAGGCGAAGCTGCCGCCCGGCTTCAGCGCCAGGCGGATTGCTGCCATGACCGGTTCCAGGTCGCCCAAATAGACCAGCACGTCGGCAGCCACCACCAAGTCGTAGCTGGCCGGGCGCGCGGTCAGCGTCTTCACCAGATCACCCACCACCAGCTCGTCGTACAGGCCGCGCTCGCCGGCGCGGGCCACCATGGCGGGCGACAGATCCACGCCGTCCAGCCTGGTGGCATAGGACTTGAGTTCCGGCCCCATCAGGCCGGTGCCGCAGCCGGCATCCATGACGGCCATCCCGCCGCGCCGATCGACCGTGCGGGCCAGCGCATCGGCCAGGAGCTGCGGCGCGCAGTAATCCAGCTTGTTCAGCAAGGCGTGGTCGAACTTGTCTGCGTAATCGTCGAACAGTTGGCGCACATAGGCCTCGGGCGCCTTGTCGGGCGCCGGTGCGCCGCCCGCCAGGGCGAGGCCGAGGGCGGCGCCGTGGATGTCGGCCGGGTCGAGCTTGAGCGCCTTGTCGTAGGCGTATCGGGCCCGGTTGGCATCGCCCAGTGCCCGGCGCGCCTCTC
>DATJKV010000628.1:0-2463 GCA_035491155.1 Magnetospirillum sp.
CATGTCGGACAGGCCCCACGGGTTGGGCCGGGTAGAGGCCACCGGGGCCGGGCGATGATCGAAACGCGGGTCGCAATGCTGGCAGATGGCGCGGTCGGGCTCCATGGCGGCACCCCAGGGGAACGGCGTGTCGGTGCCCGCCTTGGCGGCGTATTCCCATTCCGCCTCGCCTGGCAGGCGGTAGCGGCGCCCGGTGCGAACCGACAGCCAAGCGGCGTAATCCTCGGCGTCCTTGGCGGTGACATCGGTCATGGGCATGGCGGCCTCGGGCCAGCGCGTTTCATGCGGCCGACAGGCGCCCTCGGCGACGCAAGTGCCGTATTGGGCCACGGTGATTTCGGTGCGCCCCAGGGCGAAGGCCGGCAACTCGGCCAGCAGCCCCGCCCCGCCATCGCCCAGGCGCACGCTTCCCGCCGGCAACGCCACCATCTCGGGGCAGTCGGGGCAATCGCGGAACGGCTCGGCGGCGGACGCCGGAGCGGCAAGCAGCAGGGCAAGAAAGGCGAGAAACGCGCGCATGCCCCGACCCTACCCCGCAATCAATCGTTCATCCAGGGTTTACCGGCCATTCACCCAGGGCACGAATTCCATTGCATCGACAGGGCGGAGATGCCGGCGTGAAGTACTCCCCCCTGGCCGATCGTATCAATTCGCCTCATCGCTTCGTTCCAGGTTATGGTGCGCGCCGACGCAGAAGGGGGCGTCTGACATGGGAATGTTCTTCGGGGGGATCCGATGAAGGCGGAAGACGCGTTTGTCAGCCTGACCGGCTTCCAGCACGCGCTGGCCGGCCATGTAGAATGGCTGCAGAAGTGGTACCAGGCGGTCCTGCACCGCGGCACGGCTAGTTCTATTCCCGACGCCGAGGCTTCGGCCTGCCCGTTCTCTGCCTGGCACAAGGGCGCGGACGACGGCCCGTTGTCCGCCTTCCCCGGCTTCGCCCAGCTGGGAGAAGAGCACGACGCGGTGCACGCCAGAGCGACGCAGATTTCCGAGCGCGCCCGCGCCGGCCAGACCGTGACCACCTCGGATTACGAAATGCTGATGGGCAGCGTTCTGTCCTTCGGCAGCGCCGCCCAATCATTGGAACGCGAAGTATGGAAGGCGCTGGCCACGGTGGACCCGCTGACCGGCCTGGCCAACCGTCAGACCACGCGCACCCAGCTGGTGGGCGAGCGCGACCGCGCCATCCGCCAGCACCTGCCGCTGTCCCTGCCGCTGGCCGACATCGACCATTTCAAGAAGATCAACGATTCCTTCGGCCACGCCCGCGGTGACGATGTGCTGCGCGCGGCGGCGCAGGTTCTGCGCAACACCGTGCGTCCCTACGACGTCGTCTACCGCTACGGCGGCGAGGAATTCCTGGTCTGCCTGCCCGGCACCACTTCGGAGACCGGCACCCAGGCGCTGGAGCGCATCCGCCAGGCCGTGGCGGCGTTGGAGCTGACCGACGGGAACGGCACTCGCATTCCAGTCACCGCTACCTTCGGCCTGGCCGAGGTGGACGCCGACACCTCGGTGGAGGACGCCATCGAGCGGGCCGACAAGGCGCTCTATGACGGCAAGCGCGGCGGCCGCAATCGCGTGGTGATCTACGCCGGCGACTGACCGCCGTCCTGTTACCTACCGTTACCATTGGGGGCCGCGGCGGACATCATGCCGTTACATCCCTATGGTTGAATAGTGTCGTTGATATAGGGATAGGAGGTCATCATGACACCCATGAAGATCGTTGCCGCCCTGGCCGGCCTACTGATCCTTGGCGGCTGCACCGCCGCCGCCGAAGACGCCCCGACCAAAGCCGCCACGCCCGCCTATGGCCCGGGCTGGCGCCATGAGCAGATGATGAAGGCCTGGAACAACGGCCAGACCCCGCCGGCCATGATGGCCATGCTCGGTCAGGGTCAGGGCCAGGGGCCCGGCTTCGGCATGGGGCGTGGTGGCCCGCCGCAGAAGGCCGATGGCACCATCGACCCCAGCCAGCTGCCGGCCTGGTGCCCCATGCGGACTGCCCCGCAACAGCAATAGTCCGGCAATAGCCGCACAAACGCCCCCCGCCCGTTCGGGGGGCGTTTGCGTTGCCCTGCTCCAGACTTCGGCAAGCGCTGACGGATGGGTTCTGTGGTGTTAGGATCAGCGACCCCGCAGCCTCTGGAGTAAAGGATGTTCCGTTCCTGCCGCCTGCTGGCCGCCCTGGCCGTGTGCTTTGGCGTGGCGCTTTCGGCGCCGGCGCGGGCGAAGGATGACGTCGTGCCGGAGGCACGCGCCAAGACCGAAGGGCCGGAGGCACGCAACAAAACCGAACTGATCATCGGCATCAACCAGTTCCCGGCCACCTTCCATCCCAACATCGAGTCCATGCTGGCCAAGACTTACGTGCTGGACATGGCGACGCGGCCGTTCACCGCCTACGATGCCGATTGGAAGCTGGTCTGCCTGCTGTGCGAGACCCTGCCGACGATC
>DATJKV010000629.1:0-5676 GCA_035491155.1 Magnetospirillum sp.
GACAGCAACAGGAAAGCCAATGTTGCCGTAATAGTTCGGGCTGGAGGAATTGAACGCATAACCGCTGCTTCCCGCCGCCCACTCATCCGAGGCCAGTTCCCACTGCATGCCCTGGAAGAGCGCACCCGACGACACCGCCGAATTGAGCAAAAGCCTGAGGTTGGTGAGCGCGATCTGGTCGCGGGCCAGAATGTCCGTTCCCGACGTGCAATCCAGCACTCCGCCGACAAGCCTCAGGCTGCTGCCCAGCGAAATGGCCTCAGCACCGCCATTGCCGGTGCTGGCGCGGCCAAGCAAGGTGCCCGAGGCGACACCGACCAGATCTGCCGGCGTCAGGCTGTCCTTGACTGCGAGTCCTCCCAGGCCGGTGACGTCCAGCCGCAGGCTTTCATCGCCGCCGCCATTCTGCACCGTGACGGCAAGATGGTCGCCTGCGATCAGGCTTTCGGTCAGCGGCCGGGCGGTGCTGTCGGTGGCGCTCACCCGCACCCCGCCCACCGCCGCCTGGGCCTGCTGAGCGGCCGCCTGCGCAGCCGTGCTGGCGACCTGCGCGGCGGCGCCCGACGCGGCGGCGGCGGCGGCGCCCTGGCTGACTTGGGATGCCTGGGCGGTGACGCTGGCGAGTGTCGCGGCAAAGTCGGCCGGGTCGTTGACCAAGGCGGCCCCGTCCGCGCTCCACCCCAATGCCTTGCCCGGCGACGGGTCGGGCAGAGAGAGATCGGCGGCGCTGGCGCTGGTGAACGGGCGCCGGACACAACGCGACAGGTCATCGGCCACCTGCTGCACCGCCGCCACCTGATAGTCCAACTCGTCGTTCAGGGTCTTGGCGCGAATGATGCCGTCGGCCTGAAAGTCCGTGGTGCGCTCCAGCGCCAGCCGCCGGCGCAGGGTGACACGGGTGGCAGCCGCAGGTGGCACGGCAAACAGCACGGCACCGCCCGACGAGATGCCGACACCCGACACCGAAAAGCCGGAGCAGACCTGCCCACCGTCTAGCCAGACCTCCAGGTCGAACGCCTTGAACACGGCGAAAGGAAAGACAAAGGCAGCCTGCACGCCGTCCGCCAGGTAGTGAACGCACGGGGCGACGTCGTTGATCTGAAGATGCTCGGTCATGGTTTGTTCCCTTGTTTATTCGGCCAGCTTCATCTCGGTGGCGACGGCCAGGATGGTGGAGGGCAACGGCACGTCCTGGGCCACCCGCCACAACGGCTGGAACGCGTCGCGGCGCCAGCCGATGGCGCGGATCTGCACGTCGCCCGAAAAGGGCGGCGGCGCCGCGTCGAACTGGTGTTTGCCGAAGCGGCGGAACGGGATGGCGGTCAGCCCCTTGCCGGTGTCGATGTGCAGCGCCTGGGTGTCGAGCAGGCGGAAATGCGCCCGCACCAGCCGCATCACCAACCCGGTGCCGGCGCCGGTGGCGGTCTGCACCACCGGCGGCAGCGGCTCGATCACGTGGGTGTAGGCCAGGCCGATTTGCACATCGCAGGCCGGCTCGGCCAGGATGACGGCGCCATCGGCGACCATGGCGGTCTCCAGCACGCCGCCATCCGCCAGCACCCGCACCTGCTGCCCCTCCAAATGGTCGAGTCCGGTCCACGTGGATTTGGGAGCATCGCTGTGGCCGGTCATGGCGGAATCCAGCGACAAATCGGGATCGAACCGCTCGATCATGGTGCCGCCGTCGCGGGATACCAGGACGTAGACCTCGCCCTCCACCGCCGCCACCGAGGTGAATGCCCCTTGGGTATCGTGCAGAGTCCAGGCCGTCACCTTCTCGGTGCGGTAGATGGTAACCGTGCCCAGCGTACCGTCGCCCATGACCACATGGAACAAGCGGCGCTTGCCGTCATAGTCCTGATCCACCGGCGCCACCATCAGGTGCTTGGCCAGCATGGACAACTCGGTGGACTGATAGGCCTGCTCCACGTCGGCATAGAGGAATTCACGTAGCTCGTGGCCGTTACGCGACACGTAGAGAGTCGCGCCATCCACGTCGCGCGGCGGCACCTGGCGGTCCACCGGCGAGCCCACGCGGGTCTGGCGCAGCAATTGGATCTTGGACGGCGTCAGCGGATCGCCCGACACCATCCACTCGGCGCCTGACGTGAACACCTGAAGGTGCCGGCCCGAAAACACCGCGCGGATGGCGTTCACCTGATCGGACAGCAGGGCGAATTCAATCGCCTCGTCGTCCAGGCCCTCACCCAGGTCGAAGTTGAACAGGTCGGACGACTTACTCATCCACAGCCGATTGGGCAGCGAACGCGAGCCGCCGATAACCAGCCGGTCCTGATGGAAGCAGACCGACACCGGCCAGCCACGCAGGGGGGACAAGGCCTGTTCCTCCCAATCGATGCTGGCGTTGGTATTCACCAAGGTCTGCATGACCTGGGCGGTGGCCTGGGTGGCCGAGGCCGCAGCGGTGATCTGCACTTCCTTCTGCTGCAGACGGAAACGTACGCCCACATGGCCCGCCTGGAACACCGCCGCCGAAGCGGTCAGCGTCACCGACCCTGAGGTCCCCGAGGGCTGCAGCGTCACCTCGTCGGCAGCGAATTTGTGGGTCGGCTGATAAATCACGCCGTCCTTCTGATAGAAACTCCACTCGGCGATGGTCCAGGCGGTGTGGCTGGTGCGGGTGATCTTGCGCGGGCTGACGTCGGGATGAACCACCAGCAGGGTGTCGGCGGTCTGGCTCCAACGCAGTTGCGGAATTTGGGCCACGGTCCAGGGGGCAGCGAAATCCGCCACTTTTGCACCGTCGGCATAGACATCCACATGGCCGCCGGTCAGCACCAGCAGGTAGATTTGCTCGGTGTTGAACTCGAAGGCGATCAGCCGGCCGGGTCCCCGCGCCTTGTCGACGAAACGCAGCCCCGCGCGGCGCGACACCCCGCCCACCGGCGCAATGAAGACATTCCGCAGCGCCTTGGCGCCATTGGCATAGGCGGCCAAGTCACCGCGCCCCAGCATGTCCACGCTGAGCTCGCCGGCGGTGAAGTTGGTCTTAGTCAGGGTGATGGTCATGACCGCACCTCCACCAGCGGGAAGTCGGTGATGGCGAGCGGCGTGTCCTGCTGGCCGTCGGCCAGCTTGGCGCGGCGGAACTCGTCCTCGGCCAGCTTGTACAGCAGCTCGGCACGGGCCGAGCTTTCGGTCAGTGGAATGCAGAACTCGGCCGCCAGACGAGTGATCAGCGCCTGATCGAAGAACGGCGGGTAGGCCAGCTCGTCGGGGCGAAACACATAAGTCAGCACCACCTCCTCGGCATCGGCATGCAAGCGGTTCTCGGCGATGCGATAGGTCACGCCGGCACCCAGGCCGCCGATGCCCGCCGATAGCGCCCGCAAGAAATCGGCTGGCAACTGGTAGGCATAGGCGTAATCGGCCACCGGCTGGGCGACGAGACGGGGCAGGCTGGCCTGCCCGGTGGCGAAATTCCACGGATGGGCCGAGATCAGGGCATCGCGAATGCAGGGATAGAGATTGGCCGCCACCTCAGCCTCGGCCGAGCCCTCGTCAAATGAGGCGATGGTGGCGGCGCCAATCTTCAACAGCGCGCGCGAACACAGCGCGATGGCCGAAAGCGCCATGGCGGAATCTCCTTAAAAACGCCACGGGCCGGCTTCATGAAGCCGGCCCGTGGCAGGGATACAGGGGGCAGAATTAGCGCGAGTCGGCGCTGCCCACCTGGGTCATGTCGTTGACGTCCACCACGCCGGACGAGGCCTGGGAGACCAGGAAAAGGCCGGCCTTGGGAACGCCGGCGGTGTCCACGTTGGCGATGATGATGTCGCCGGCGCGCAGCATGTCGACGGCGGGGTTGAAGTAGCCGACGGTGTCAACGGCGGTGGCGGCATCGGCGGTGATGTAGTGCCACAGGGTGAAGCCGTTGGCGTAGGCCAGCACCGACAGGTCCTTGCTCTGGTAAGCCATGGTTGGGGGGCTCCTTACGATTCGAGGCAGCGCATCGAGACGATGCCGGCCGGGTCGATCAGCGCAGCGCCCTGGCTCATCATGTTATTGATGAACCAGGCGGCGCGGTCGCCGTGATAGGTGATCTCGGACTTGACCTCGGAACCGATGGCGTGGCCCACGGCGGTCTTGTGGTACCAGTAGCAATTGCACACGGCACCGTTCTTGGTCAGGCCCGAATGCGGCATCCACAGGGTGCCCAGCCAGTGCTTGGCCTGGGTGCCCTTCCACGGCAGATCGTCGGAACCGACGTACTGGGCGTCGGAGAACTCCTCGATCTGCAACAGTTCGGACCACTGCTTCCAGCCGACCACGGCGTAGCGCTCGCCGTCATCGGGAACATCGGCCTCGCCCAGCATCTCGAAGGCGGCCAGCACCTTGTCCTTGGTCAGGCCGGAGGTGGCGTCCAGCGCATGATTGGTGGACTTGTCCAACTCGGCGATGATCAGTTCGTCGGACTTGCGGCCCAACGCGTAGGCACCGGCATTGACCAGCACGGCGCGCTCATCGTGCTCGATCTTCAGCTCGTCCAGCTTGTCCAGCCAGTCGCCGGCGTAATAGTCGTATAACTGGCATTCGACCGTCTGATGGTCGACATTCATGACCGGCACCTTGCCATGGCGGGCCTTGGTGCTGGCGGCACCCTTGCCGACCTTCTGGAACACCGCGATGGCGCCGGTGACATTGTTGCGCGGGCGCACGGTGTTGCGCAGCTTCGAGCCCTGCCGCTGGTAGGCGGCATGGACCTGGGCGCCGTAGTCCTTGGAATAGGCGTTGATGACGCTGATGGACATGGGAATGGTCCTTGTTCGGTTGTGACAAGTTGATTTTGCGCGGCACACCGGCCGGTTCTGGACAGAGGTCCGCCGTCGGTGGGCGCCACCCACCGGGCCGTATGGGCCGGTTCTCCAGCGGGCGGAAAGGGTGATGAGATTTGGCCTTGCCTCCCCCGCGCCCGGGAGGAGCGGGCACGGGGGAGGACAACCGGCGCTCGACGACCAGAGATGCCGAAGCGCCCGGTTCGAGTGAAAATTCCCGCTGTCGCGTGCGGGGAAAATGGTTATGATCGGGGCTCTGTGGGGCTCAGTCCTTAGGCGGAAGGGGTTTTGGGAACGTCATGAACGAGACTGTCCAAGCGACGCGCGCATCTGCCGGGACCCTGCGAACCGAACGCATCGAAGCGCGGGCAAGCGCTCTGCTCAGCGATTGCCGCCGAGCCTTCCACGCTTTCGGCGAGCTGGACGAACTGGCGGAAAACCTGCGAATTCTGTCGTTGAACGCCGAACTGGCCGCCGGCCGCGCCGGTGACAAGGGCCGCGCCGTGCGCGCGCTGACCCAGTACACCCGTGAGCTGGTCAACCGTCTGGCGCAAATCCGCGGCGAGATGAACCAGCAGCGTGTGCGAACCGATTCCCTGTCCGAGCAGATCGAGGTCGAACTGAAGCAGCTGCGCCAGATCGAGGAAGATTCGGGCAGCGACAGCACCGCTTTCGCCGACGCCATGCGCTCCCTGGTGGAAAAGCTCGACACCTTGTCCACTAACGTGGAAGACCTGTCGCGCCGAGCCCACGGCGTCGAGGAGGTGGTGAGCCAGTCGGATTCCATCGCCACCAACATCGCCATCGAGGCCGCCGCCGCCGGTGTCCATGAAAAGGAATTCCGCACCGTGTCCGATACCATGCGGACCTATGTGGACGA
>DATJKV010000630.1:0-6041 GCA_035491155.1 Magnetospirillum sp.
TGGCCGAGAAGTTCAAGCTGCCGGTGCATGCCATCGGTGTCGGCGAGAAGGTCACCGACCTGCGTCCCTTCGAAGCCGAGGCCTTCGCCCGCTCGCTGGTCGGTCTGGACTGAGCGCAGGGTATCCCCCGACGAAGGGCAGGGGAAAGGGTGCCGACCGAGATAAGCTTCCGACTCAAGTAGGACGCCCACCCTGCCCGAACCACCCGCCAGGGTGGGACAAATCCCCTCCCGGGTAGGGCATTTTTGAAGGAGTCCAAGGGTTTAGCTCCGCGACTCGCCCGCGACTCCCGCAAGCCAAGGGAAAAGCGTTTATATTAGCGCGTTTTAATGTTCGTTTGGCATACGCCAATCCCCTTGCCCTTAACGACGAATCGCGTTACCAAAGCCCCCCATGGCCTATGCTGCGATGCGTCGCAGCCCACCCGTTCGACCAGAACAACGAACACCATCTGAGGGAATTTCAATGGCACGCAAGAAGATCGCTCTCGTTGGCTCGGGCAACATCGGCGGCACGCTCGCGCATCTCATCGGCCTCAAGGAGCTGGGCGATGTGGTGCTGTTCGACATCGCCGAAGGCATCCCGCAGGGTAAGGGTCTGGACATCGCCGAGTCGACTCCGGTCGAGGGCGTGAACGCCCGCTACTCCGGCGCCAACGACTATTCCGCCATCAAGGGCGCCGACGTGGTGATCGTCACCGCCGGCGTGCCGCGCAAGCCCGGCATGTCCCGTGACGACCTGGTCGCCATCAACCTGAAGGTCATGGCCGCCGTCGGCGAGGGCATCAAGAACAACTGCCCGAACGCCTTCGTGATCTGCATCACCAATCCGCTGGACGTGATGGTGTGGGCTCTGCAGCATTACTCGGGCCTGCCGGCCAACAAGATCGTCGGCATGGCCGGCGTGCTGGACTCGGCTCGCTTCCGCTACTTCCTGTCCGAAGAGTTCAACGTCTCGGTCGAGGACGTCACCGCCTTCGTGCTGGGTGGCCACGGCGACACCATGGTTCCCCTGGTGCGCTACTCCACCGTTGCCGGCATTCCGCTGCCGGACCTGGTGAAGATGGGTTGGACCACCCAGGAGAAGCTGGACCAGATCGTGCAGCGCACCCGTGACGGCGGCGCCGAGATCGTGAACCTGCTGAAGACCGGTTCGGCCTACTACGCTCCGGCCGCCTCGGGCGTCGCCATGGCCGAGGCCTACCTCAAGGACCAGAAGCGCGTGATGCCCGTCGCCACCCTGGTCAAGGGCGGCACCTTCGGTCAGCCGGACGACGTGTTCGTCGGCGTGCCGGTGGTGATCGGCGAGAACGGCGTCGAGCGTATCGTCGAGATCGAGCTGTTGGCCGATGAGCAGGCTGCCTTCAACAAGTCCGCTGATGCGGTGCGTGGCCTGGTCAAGGTCGCCAAGGGCCTGATGGGCTGATAAACCCCAGGGGGAGTATCCAAGAATGAATATTCACGAGTACCAAGCCAAGCAGCTCTTGAGCAAGTACGGCGTCGCCGTGCTCAAGGGCGGCGTGGCCTACACTCCGGAAGAAGCCACCCAAGTGGCCAAGGAGCTCGGTGGGCCGGTGTGGGTCGTCAAGTCGCAGATCCACGCCGGTGGCCGCGGCAAGGGCAAGTTCAAGGACGATTCGTCCGGCAAGGGCGGCGTCCGCGTCGTCAAGTCGGTCGAAGACGTCGGCCAGAACACCAATCAGATGCTGGGCAAGGTGCTGGTCACCGTCCAGACCGGCCCGGCCGGCAAGGAAGTGAAGCGCGTCTACATCGAGCAGGGCTGCGACATCCGTCGCGAACTGTACCTGTCGCTGCTGATCGACCGCGCCACCTCGAAGGTCACCATCGTCGCCTCGACCGAGGGCGGCATGGAGATCGAAGAGGTCGCCCACAAGCACCCCGAGAAGATCATCAAGGTTGCCATCGACCCGGTCGAGGGCTTCCAGCAGTACCACGGCCGCCAGGTCGCCTTCGGCCTGGGCCTGGAAGGCAAGCAGGTCAACACCGCCGTCAAGTTCATCGGCGCCCTGTACAAGGCGTTCACGGACCTGGACATGTCGGTGGTCGAGATCAACCCGCTGGTGGTCACCGGCGACGATCAGCTGATCGCGCTGGACGCCAAGGTGAACTTCGACGACAACGCCCTGTTCCGCCACAAGGACATCGAAGAGCTGCGTGACGAGTCTGAAGAGGATCCGGCCGAGCTCGAGGCTGCTCGTCACTCGCTCAACTACATCAAGCTCGATGGCTCCATCGGCTGCATGGTCAACGGCGCCGGCCTGGCCATGGCCACCATGGACATCATCAAGCTGTACGGCGGCGAGCCGGCCAACTTCCTGGACGTCGGCGGCGGCGCCACCAAGGAGCGCGTCACCACCGCCTTCAAGCTGATCCTGTCCGACGCCAACGTGGAAGGCATCCTGGTCAACATCTTCGGCGGCATCATGCGTTGTGATGTCATCGCCGAGGGTGTGGTCGCCGCTGCCCGCGAAGTGTCGCTGAACGTCCCGCTCGTGGTTCGCCTGGAAGGCACCAACGTCGAGCTGGGCAAGAAGATCATGGCTCAGTCGGGCCTGCCCATCATCGCCGCCGACAACCTGGCGGATGCCGCCGAAAAGGTGGTTAAGGCCGTGAAGGAGGCTGCATAAGATGGCCGTTCTCGTTAACAAGGACACCAAGGTGATCTGCCAGGGCTTCACTGGCGCGCAGGGCACCTTCCACTCCGAGCAGGCCATCGCCTACGGCACCAAGATGGTGGGCGGCGTCACCCCCGGTAAGGGCGGCACCAAGCACCTGGACCTGCCGGTGTTCAACACCGTCGCCGAGGCCAAGGCCAAGACCGGCTGCAATGCGTCCGTGATCTACGTGCCGCCGCCGTTCGCCGCCGATGCCATCCTGGAAGCCATCGACGCCGAGATCGAGCTGGCCGTCTGCATCACCGAGGGTATCCCGGTGGCCGACATGCTGGCCGTCAAGCGCGCGCTGCAGGGCTCCAAGACCCGCCTCATCGGCCCGAACTGCCCGGGTGTCATCACCCCCGGCGAATGCAAGATCGGCATCATGCCCGGTCACATTCACCAGCGCGGCAAGGTCGGCATCGTGTCCCGTTCGGGCACCCTGACCTACGAAGCCGTGGCGCAGACCACCGCGGCCGGCCTGGGCCAGACCACCTGCATCGGCATCGGCGGTGACCCGATCAACGGCACCAACTTCGTCGATTCCCTGCAGATGTTCCTGGACGACCCCGAGACCGAAGCCATCATCATGATCGGCGAAATCGGCGGCGACGCCGAGGTCCAGGGCGCCGAGCTGCTGAAGTCGTCGAAGAAGAAGAAGCCGACCGTCGGCTTCATCGCCGGCCGTACCGCCCCGCCCGGCCGCCGCATGGGCCACGCCGGTGCGGTGATTTCGGGCGGCAACGACACGGCCGACTTCAAGGTCGAGGCTCTACGTGCGGCCGGCATCGCCGTCGCCGACTCGCCGGCTTCGCTTGGCTCGACCATGCTGAAGCTGCTGAAGGGCTAAGCCCATTTACGTGGCCCGATGCACCCGCCGGAGCATCGGGCCACTTCTTTCTTTATATTTTGCGCCGCTGATGGCGGCGCCCGGCGGCGCCGCCATCGTCCCATAAGAAGGAAAGGGATGCGGGGACACACCTCGCGTCAGCCCCCGACGATGACGAAGCAATTCGACGAGACGTCCTTCCTGACCGGCGGCAACGCCGTGTTCATCGCCGAGCTGTATGCTCGCTATGTTGAAGATCCCTCCTCTGTCGACCCCTCCTGGGTCCGTTTCTTCCAGGAGCTGAAGGACGACGGTGCCGCCATTCTGCGGGACTTCAAAGGCACCGATTGGGCGAGCCGCGACGTTAAGATCGTCGGTGCGGTCGACCCCGAGGAAGCCGCCGCTGCCGCCAAGAAGGCCAAGGAAGCCGCCGCCAAGGGTGGTAAGCCGGCCGCTGCCGCTGCCGCCGCCGACCCGGCCGCGCAGCGCCAGGCGGTGCTCGATTCCATCCGCGCCCTGATGATGATCCGTGCCTATCGCGTGCGCGGCCATCTGGAAGCCGACCTGGACCCGCTGGGCCTGACCAAGCCCGAGCCCCATCCCGAGCTGGACTATCGCACCTACGGCTTCACCGAGGCCGATCTCGATCGTTCGATCTTCATCGACAACGTGCTGGGTCTCGAGAGCGCCACGCTCCGCCAGATCGTGTCGCAGGTGCGCGCCACCTATTGCGGCAAGATCGGTGTCGAGTTCATGCACATCCAGGATCCCGACCAGAAGGCCTGGATCCAGAAGCGCATCGAATCGGTGCGCAACCACACCGACTTCACGCCCAAGGGCAAGAAGGCCATCCTTGAGCGCCTGACCGAGGCCGAGGGCTTCGAGCGCTTCCTGCAGCTGAAGTACACCGGCACCAAGCGCTTCGGCCTCGAAGGCGGCGAGTCGGTGATCCCGGCGCTGGAGCAGATCCTCAAGCGCGGCGGCCAATTGGGCGTCACCGACGTGGTGCTGGGCATGGCCCACCGCGGCCGCCTCAACGTGTTGACCAACTTCATGAAGAAGCCCTACCGGGCTATGTTCTCCGAGTTCCAGGGCAACCCGGCCAATCCGTCGGACGTGCAGGGCTCGGGCGACGTGAAGTACCACCTGGGCACCTCGGCCGAGCGTGATTTCGACGGCAATGTCGTCCATCTGTCGCTGATGCCCAACCCGTCGCACCTGGAAGTGGCCGACCCGGTGGTGGTCGGCAAGGTCCGCGCCAAGCAGACCCAGCTGAACGACCTCGAGCGCACCAAGGTCATGGGCATCCTGCTGCATGGCGACGCCGCCTTCGCAGGCCAGGGCGTGGTGCCCGAGACCATGCTGTTGTCGCAGCTGCAGGGTTACTGCACTGGCGGTACCATCCACGTTATCATCAACAACCAGATCGGCTTCACCACCAGCCCGCAGTACTCCCGCTCGGGTCCGTACTCGTCGGACATCGCCAAGGGCGTGCAGGCTCCGGTGTTCCACGTCAACGCGGACGATCCGGAATCGGTGGTGCACGTGGCCCGCATCGCCGCCGAGTTCCGCCAGGAATTCGGTGCCGACCTGGTCATCGACATGATCTGCTACCGCCGCCACGGTCACAACGAGGCGGACGAGCCGGCGTTCACCCAGCCGCTGATGTACCGCAAGATCGCGGCGCATCCGACCACCCGCACCATCTACGCCCGCCAGCTGGTGGCCGAGGGCACCTTGACCGAGGACGAGGCCAGCGCCATCGTCACCGGTTTCCAGGAGCACCTGGAGCAGGAGTTCGAGGCGGCCAAGAGCTTCAAGCCCAACAAGGCCGACTGGCTCGAGGGCAAGTGGCAGGGCATCGTTCAGCTGGCCGATGAGGAAGAGTTCCGCGAGGAAAAGACCGGCGTCGCCATCGACACCCTCAAGGAGGTCGGCTACAAGCTGGCCGAGGTGCCGGCCGACTTCAACCTCAACCGCAAGATCGCCCGTCAGCTCCAGGCCAAGAAGGAGATGATGGACAGCGGTGCAGGTATCGACTGGGCCACCGCCGAGGCGCTCGCCTTCGGCACCCTGTTGATCGAGGACCACCCGATCCGCCTGTCGGGTCAGGATTGCGGCCGCGGCACCTTCTCGCAGCGTCACTGCCGCCTGACCGATCAGGAAAACGAGTCCCGCTTCGAGCCGCTGAACCATGTCCGCGAGGGCAAGCAGGCCTACTTCGAGGTGCTGGACTCGCCGCTGTCGGAAGAGGCGGTGCTGGGCTTCGAGTACGGCTACTCGCTGACCACCCCCAACGGCCTGACCCTGTGGGAAGCCCAGTTCGGCGACTTCGCCAACGGCGCCCAGGTCATCATCGACCAGTTCATCAACTCGGGCGAGTCCAAGTGGCTGCGCATGTCGGGTCTGGTGATGCTGCTGCCGCACGGCTATGAAGGCCAGGGCCCCGAGCACTCCTCGGCCCGCTGGGAGCGTTACCTGCAGCTGTCCGGCGAAGACAATTGGTCGGTGATCAACTGCACCACCCCGGCCAACTTC
>DATJKV010000631.1:0-2246 GCA_035491155.1 Magnetospirillum sp.
CGGTGTAACCGGCCAGCACGGTGGCGTAGGACTGGAAGTTGCGCAGCAGGGTCGAGCCCAGGGTGCATAGCGCCATCCACAGGCCGAGCGCCAGCATGAACATCTCGGGGCTTTGCGAGAACAGCCCCATCAGCAGCACCGACATGGCGCCGCCCACCAGGGTTCCCAGCAGCCGGTACAGGCTTTTGAGCAACACCGTGCCATGCACCGGATGGGCGACGATCAGCACGGTGACGGCGCCGGAAAACGGCAATTGCAGCGCATAGGCGATCCACAGCGCCGCCAGCGCTGCAAGGGTGGTGCGGGCGGCATGGGCCAGCATGGCCGGCGTCACCGGCAGGGACAGGCGCGGCAACAGCCGTGCGGTGGCGGCCATGGCGGTCATGATGGTGGCGCCTGCTCTGCGGCAGTGGCGATGCGCGCAAACACCGAACGCACCACCGCCAATTCGGCGTCGCTGACGTCGGCCATCAGGCGCCGGGCGACGCGCGAGCTGGCTTCCTGGGTGCCGCGATAAATCTCGCGGCCGCGATCAGTCAGGAATACCAGCTTGCAGCGATGGTCGGACGGGTCCTCGCGCCGGGCCACCAGACCGCTTTTTTCCAACCGGTCCAGCAACTGGGTCAGCGACGGCCGCTCCATTTCCAGGGCCGCGGCCAGATCCTTGGGCCGCCCCCCTTCACCGAGTTCGCCGATATAGAAAAGTGCCCGCCAGGTCGCCTGGGTGACGCCGTAATCACGCAACTCGGCATCGACCACATCGCGCCAACGTCGCGCCAGCCGGAGCATGTGAAGGCCGAAATCGCGCCGTTCGGCCGAGCATTCAGGGGAGAGCATTGGTTAGCCACCTAACTATTAGGCTCCTAATCTAATTCAGTGGCGACCTTGGGCACAACGATAATCTGGAGCCGCCCGTGTCGGCGGACAGGCCCGGCATGCCGGCGCCGGTCGCCCGCCCTGTTCCCCACCAAAGGCACCCCGCGCCCTTACGGGGATGTCAGCTAACGGTCAGCTTTATATGGCATAAGCATAGGCGACCCTCCGCCTACGCTTCGGCGTAGACCGGTAAGTACCCGCGCGAGCCCCCCCACCCGCGCGGCTTGGACGGGCGGGTTCCGCATTTCGCCCCTGGAGCCCGCCCTCCCTCCTTCAAGCAAAAAGAAAAAGGCCGGAGTTCCCTCCGGCCTCTTCCATGTCTACCGCACAGCCTTCCTCACACCGCGTTGGCGCCCCGCTTCCAGCGCAGCACCGGGGTGCGGGCGGCCTGGGTTTCGTCCAGGCGGCGGCGGGGAGTGTATTTGGGCGCGGCCTTGAAGTCGTCGGCCGCATTGCCGGCCTTGGCCTTGGCGGCCAAAGCACTGACCACCTCGACATAGCCGTCCAGGGTTTCCTTGGCTTCCGATTCGGTGGGCTCCATCAGCAGGGCGCCGTGGACCACCAACGGGAAGTACATGGTCATGGGGTGGAAGCCCTCGTCGATCAGGGCCTTGGCGAAGTCCAGCGTGGTCACGCCGGTGTCCTTGAGGAAGCGGTCGTCGAACAGGCATTCGTGCATGCACGGCCCCTCGAAGGACGGCGACAACGTGTCCTTGAGGCGCGCCAGCAGGTAATTGGCGTTCAGCACCGCATCGTTTGATGCCTGGCGCAGGCCGTCCGCACCCATGGACAGGATGTAGGCCAGGGCGCGAATGAACACGCCGAACTGGCCGTGATAGCCCTTCACGCGGCCGAACGGCTTGGCGCCGGATTCGGCGGCGTGCTCGACCAGCTTCAGGCCGTCGGCGCCGTGGACCACGAAGGGCAGGGGGGCGTAGGGGGCCAGCTTCTCGGACAGCACGGTGGGGCCGGCGCCGGGGCCGCCGCCGCCATGCGGGGTCGAGAAGGTCTTGTGCAGGTTGATGTGCATGGCGTCGACGCCCAGATCGGCCACACGCACGCGGCCGACGATGGCGTTGTAATTGGCGCCGTCGCAATAGAAGAAGGCGCCTGCGTCGTGGGTGGCCTTGGCGATCTCCAGGATCTCGGACTCGAACAGGCCGCAGGTGTTGGGGTTGGTCACCATGATGCAGGCCACGTCGGGGCCCAGCTTGGCCTTCAGCGCTTCGACGTCCACCCGGCCCTGGTCATTGGCCGGCACCGGATCGACGGTGTAGCCGCACATGGCGGCGGTGGCCGGATTGGTGCCGTGGGCCGATTCCGGCACCAGCACGCGGCGGCGATGGTTCTCGCCGTGGTCGTCGTGATAG
>DATJKV010000632.1:0-15609 GCA_035491155.1 Magnetospirillum sp.
GTAGGCGGGGCGACCTATGATTATGTCGGCGTCTCTGCACCGGTATTCGAGGCGTTTGAAGCGGCCGAGTCCAAGGGTCGCTTCATCAACTTCGTCATCAAGCCCAATTACCCCTACCGCCCGGTTTAGGGTCAAAACCCAATTAATCCATCGCCAGCGCCGCGGCAAAACTGCCCGCCCGGCAGGAAGAGGGCGCAGCGCGATGCTGGATGCATCGCGCAAGCTGTCTGACACACCGGGAGGGCAGTTTTGCCCGGCCCGAAGGGTTGGCGTTCCAAGGCGCCCTGCTTCGTTGCATCACTCGGCGATGCGCCTGCCATGGCGCTCTTGGAACGCCAACGCTGACGATGGATTAATTGGGTTTTGACCCTAGGCTTCGGCTACTCCGGGCGCAGTCTCCAGGTTGAAGGCCGCCGCCATCAGGGCGCGGGTGTAGGGGGTCTTGGGGGTGCTGAACACCTGTTCGGCGCTGCCCATCTCCACCACCTTGCCGTCCTTCATGACAATCAGGTCGTCGGCCAGGGCGCGGACCACCCGCAAATCGTGGCTGATGAACAGGTAGGCGATGCCGTGGCGGGCCTGGATGTCGCGCAACAGGTCGACGATCTGCGCCTGTACCGACACGTCCAGCGCCGAGGTGGGCTCGTCCAGCACGATGAAACGGGGTTTCAGCACCAAAGCGCGGGCGATGGCGATGCGCTGGCGCTGGCCGCCCGAGAATTCGTGGGGGTAGCGGTCCTGGGTGGCGGGGTCGAGGCCCACCTCGGTCAGCGCCTGGGAGATCAATCCCCGGCGCTCGGCGGGGGAGGCGCCGATGTTGTGCACTTCCAGGCCTTCGCCGACGATCTGGCCCACCGACAGGCGGGGCGACAGCGAGCCGAAGGGATCCTGGAACACCATCTGCATCTGGCGCCGCCGTGGGCGCAAGGTGCGCGGTCCCAAGGGGGCGATATCCTCGCCCTGGAAGACGATGCCGCCTTCGGAGCCGATCAGGCGCAGCAGCGCCAGCCCCAGGGTGGTCTTGCCCGATCCCGATTCGCCCACCACGCCGACGGTGTGGCCCTGGCGCACCGCCAGCGAGATGCCGTCCACCGCCTTGATGTGGGCCACCGTGCGCCGCACGATGCCGGCCTTGATGGGGAACCACACCTTCACGTCGCGGGCTTCCATCACCACCGGCGCGTTGGCCGGTCCGCGGTTGGGCTTGCCCTTGGGCTCGGCCGCCAGCAGGCGCTGGGTATAGGGGTGCTGGGGGGCGTCGAAGATGCGGGCTACCGGGCCGGCTTCCACCACCTCGCCCTGGTTCATGACGCAGACGGTGTCGGCCATCTTGCGCACGATCCCCAGGTCGTGGGTGATGAACAGCAACGCCATGCCCAGTCGGGCCTGCAAATCCTTCAGCAGTTTCAGGATCTGCGCTTGGATGGTGACGTCCAGCGCGGTGGTGGGCTCGTCGGCGATCAGGATGTCTGGCTCGTTGGCCAGCGCCATGGCGATCATGACGCGCTGGCGCTGACCGCCCGACAGTTCGTGCGGCAACGCGCCCAGGCGTTTCTCCGGCTCGGGGATGCCCACCAGGCGCAGCAGTTCCAGCACGCGCTCACGCTTGGCCGGGCCACGCAGGCCTTTGTGGATCTCCAGCACCTCGCCCACCTGCGTCTCGATGGAATGCAGCGGGTTGAGCGAGGTCATGGGCTCCTGGAACACCATGGCGATGCGGTTGCCGCGCACGCTCCGCAGCGCCCGCTCGGGCGCCCCCACCAGTTCCTGGCCGCCAAGCCTGACGCTGCCCTTGGGATGCCAGGCGCGGGGATAGGGCAGCAATTGCAGGATGGACAGCGCGGTGACCGATTTGCCCGAGCCTGACTCGCCAACCAGGGCCAGGGTCTCGCCGCGCGCCAGGGTGAAACTGACGCCCCGGACCGCCTTGACCTCGCCGGAACCCCGGCCGAACGAAATGGCGAGGTCTTTCACCTCGAGAATCGAAGAATCGGTCATAGGTTGGTCTTCCTGGGATCGAAGGCATCGCGCACCGCCTCGCCGACAAACACCAGCAAGGACAACAGCGCCGCCACCACGATGAAACCGGTCAGGCCCAGCCAGGGGGCCTGGAGGTTGGACTTGCCCTGGCTCAGCAGGTCGCCCAGCGAGGGCGAGCCGGGCGGCAGGCCGAGGCCGAGGAAATCCAGCGCCGTCAGCGAGACGATGGACGAGGACAGGATGAACGGCATGAAGGTCAGCGTCGCCACCATGGCATTGGGCAGCACGTGGCGCACCATGACGCGGCCGTCGTGCATGCCGAGCGCCTTGGCTGCGCGCACGTAGTCGAAGTTGCGGGCGCGCAGGAACTCGGCGCGCACCACGCCCACCAGGCTGGTCCATGAGAACAAGGTCAGCACCGCCAGCAGGGTCCAGAAGCCGGGCGCGATCATGCTGGCGACGATGATCAGGATCAGCAGCTGCGGCAGGCCGCCCCAGATTTCCAGGAAGCGCTGGCCCACCAGATCGATCTTGCCGCCGAAATAGCCCTGCATCGCGCCCGCCGCCACGCCGATGATGGTGCTGACGATGGTCAGCGCCAGGCCGAACAGGATGGACAGCCGAAGGCCGTAGATCAGGCGGGCCAGCACGTCGCGGCCCTGGTCGTCGGTGCCCAGCCAGTTCTCAGCTGACGGCGGCGCAGGGTGCGGTCTGGTCACGTCGAAGCTGATGGACTGGTAGTCGTGGTGAATGGGCGGCCACAGCGCCCAGCCGTTCTCGGCAATCCTCTGGGCGATATAGGGATCGCGGTAGTCAGTGTAGGTCAAGAAGTCGCCGCCGAAGGTGACCTCGGGATAATCCTTCACCACCGGGAAATACAGGTGGCCCTGGTAGCTGATCATAATGGGACGGTCGTTGGCCACCAGCTCGGCGAACAGGGTAACGAAGAAGACCGCCAGGAACAGCCACAGCGCCCAGAAGCCGCGCCGGTTACGCTTGAACGCCTCGATGCGGCGCTGCGTCAGGGGGGAGAAGCGACGGGTCATGGCGTCACACCTCCCGCTTGCCGAAGTCGATGCGGGGATCGACCAAATGGTACATGAGGTCGCTGATCAGGTTCAGCACCAGGCCCAGCAGGCTGAACATGTAGAGTGTGCCGAACATCACCGGGTAGTCGCGGTTGACCACCGCCTCGTAGCCCAGCAGGCCGATGCCGTCGAGGCTGAAGATGATCTCGATCAGGATCGAGCCGGCGAACAGGATGCCCACCAGCGCCGCCGGGAAGCCGGCCACCACCAGAAGCATGGCGTTGCGGAAGACGTGGCCGTACAGCACGCGGGCCTCGGACAGGCCTTTGGCCCGCGCGGTGACCACGTACTGTTTGTTGATCTCCTCCAGGAACGAGTTCTTGGTCAGCATGGTCAGGCCGGCGAAGCTGCCGATGACCAGGGCGGTCACCGGCAGGGTCAGGTGCCAGAAATAGTCCATCACCTTGCCCAGCGTGCTGAACGATCCCCAGTCGGGGCTGGTCAGCCCGCGCAATGGGAACCAGGCGAGATAGCGACCGCCGGCGAACACCACGATCAGCAGGATGGCGAACAGGAACCCCGGTACCGCATAGCCGACGACCACCGCCCACGAGGTGGCGATATCGAAGGTGGAGCCGTCGCGGCGTGCCTTGGCGATGCCCAGCGGGATGGACACCAGATAGATGATCAGCGTGGTCCACAGGCCCAGGGAGATGGACACCGGCATCTTTTCCAGGATCAAGTCCACCACCGGCGTGTCGCGGTAGAAGCTTTTGCCGAAATCGAAGCGGGCGTAGTTGCCCAGCATCTGGATGAAACGTTCGTGCGGCGGCTTGTCGAAGCCGAATTGTTTCTCGATCTCGGCGATGAAGGCGGGGTCGAGGCCCTGGGCGCCGCGATAGGCGCCGCTGGCCTCGGACCCGCGCATGGCGCGCGCCTGTGCCTGCACGTCGCCGCCGCCGCCGGAGATGCGTTGCGACTCGGCGCCGGCGGTGCCCTCGACGCGGGCGATCATCTGTTCCACCGGCCCGCCGGGGGCCAGTTGGACGATGATGAAGTTCACCAGCATGATGCCGAACAGGGTCAGCGGGATCAGCGCCAGGCGGCGGAGCACATAGGCAAGCACGGTCAGTCTCCCGCAGCCGTCTTGGCCGACTTGGTCCACCAGCTGAACAACTGGAAGCCCTTCATGGGAACGGTGGCGGGCATGCCGAACTTGTCCCAATAGGCCAGTCGGTTCGAGCCCAGGTGCCATTGCGGGATCACGTAGTGATTCCACAGCAGCACGCGGTCGAGTGCGCGGGTGCGCGCCACCAGCTGCTCGCGGTCGGGGGCGCCGATCACCAGGTCCACCAGCTTGTCCACCGCCGGGTTCTTGATGCCGCCCACGTTGCGGGTGCCGGGCTGGTCGGCCGCTTCCGAGCTCCAGAACATGGCCTGCTCGTTGCCGGGTGACAGCGACTCGCCCCAGGTCATGATGATCATGTCGAAGTCGAAGGTGCGCACCCGGTTGACGTACTGGGTGGTATCCACCGTGCGCACATTGGCCTCGATGCCGAGACGGGCGAGGTTGCGCACGAAGGGCAGGCTGACGCGCTCGAAAGCCGGGCTGGACAGCAAAATCTCGAAGCGGAAGGGTTGGCCGTCCTTGACCAGCTTGCCGTCCACCACGCTCCAGCCGGCCTCCTCCAGCAGCCTCATGGCGATGCGCAGATTGGGGCGGATGCCAACGGCCGGGTCGGTCTTGGGGGCTTGGTAGGGGGCGGTGAACACCTCGGACGGCACCCCTTCCCGCAAGGGCTCCAGCACCTTCAGCTCGTCGGGGCCAGGCTGGCCGGTGGCGGCCAGTTCGGAATTGGCGAAATAGCTTTCGGTGCGGCGGTACTGGCCATAGAACAGGTTGGCGTTGGTCCATTCGAAATCGAAGGCATAGGCCAGCGCCTGGCGCACCTTGGGATCGGCGAACAGCGGCCGGCGCAGGTTGTAGGCGAAGGCCTGCATGCCGGCGGGCAGTTGGTTGTCCAGACGCACCTTCTTGGCGCGGCCGTCCTTCAGCGCCCCCCAATCCTCATAGCCGGTCGCCCATTTCTTGGCCTCGTTCTCCTCGCGGAAGTCGTACTCGCCGGCTTTCAGCGCTTCCAGCGCCACGGTGGAGTCGCGATAGAAGTCGTAGCGGATGCGGTCGAAATTCCACAGGCCCTTCTGCACCGGAAGGTTCTTGCCCCAGTAATCCTTGACCCGGTCGTAGACGATGAAGCGGCCCGGCTCGAGGCTGCTGACCTTATAGGGGCCGCTGCCTAGCGGGGGCTCCAGGGTGGTGTTGTCGAAGGCGCGGCCCTGCCAGTAGTGCTTGGGCAGGATGGGCATCTCGCCGACGATCAGCGGCAGTTCGCGGTTGTCGCCCGGCTTGAAGGTGAACTTGACGCTGCGCGGCCCCACCTTTTCCACCTTGGCGATTCCGGCATAATAGAAGCGGTAATTGGGCGCACCCTTGGTGCGCAGGATGTCCAGGCTGAAAATCACGTCCTCGGGCGTGATGGGCTGGCCGTCGTGCCAGCGCGCCTCCTTGCGGATCACGTAGGTGGCCCACGAGCGGTCGGGCGGGGTGTCCACGCTCTCGGCGACCAGGCCGTACATGGAAAAGGGCTCGTCGGCCGAGGGCGTCAGCAGTGTCTCGAACGGCAGGTTGGCGCCGTCGGGAGCCTGGCCCTTGACGATGTAGGGATTCAGGTTGTCGAAGGTGCCCTGGTCCGCCAACCGCAGATCGCCGCCCTTGGGGGCCTTGGGGTTGACGTAGTCGAAATGGTCGAAGCCGGCCGGGTATTTGGGCTCGCCATGCATGGCGATGCCATGCTTCGGCTCGGCCAGGGCCGGAGCGGCCAGCAACAGGCAGGCGGCCAGCAAACAAGAGGGCAGGGCGGCGGCGAGGCGCATGCTTTTCCCTTGTGGATGGACGGGCGAAGTGTGCCGCCGCGGTGCGGCCAGCACAAGCATCAGCCGGCCAGTACCTCCAATGCCTGAGCGTGCAGGCGGGCGTCGCCGGCGGCGCAGACGCGGCCGTTGGAATGGATGGTGAGCTTGTTGCCGTGCCAGTCGGTTACCGTGCCGCCGGCATTCTCGATCACCGGCACCAGGGCGGCGTAGTCGTAGGGCTTCAGGCCTGCCTCCACCACCAGATCGACGAAGCCGGAAGACAGTAGGGCATAGGCGTAACAGTCGCAGCCATAGCGCGGTTGCTTCACCTTGGCGGCGATGCGGTTCCACGCCGGCAGGGTCTCGGCGTCGAAAAATTCCGGCCCGGTGGTGTAGGCATAAGCCTTGGACAGGGCATCGCAGGCGCGCACCCGCGCCGGCTGGCCGTTCAGCGTGGTGGGATGGCCGACGCCGCCCAGCCAGCGTTCACCCAGGATGGCCTGGTCGATGATGCCCAGGATGGGGGTGCCCTTGTACGCCAGGGCGATCAGGGTGCCGAAGCTGGGCTTGCCGGTAATGAACGCCTTGGTGCCGTCGATGGGGTCCAGCACCCAGACGTAATCCGCCTCCACGTTTTGCCGCCCGTGTTCTTCGCCCAGGATGCCGTGCTGGGGGTAGGTCTCGGCGATGATGGCGCGCATTGCCGATTCAACCTCGCGGTCGGCGATGGTTACTGGCGAAGCGTCGGGCTTGTCGTCCACCGCCACGGGGGTGCGGAAATATTTGCGGATCACCGGCCGGGCCGCTTCGGCCAAGCGGTCGGCCAGGGCGACGAACTCATTGGGACAGGGATGCATGGAACCCCCAGGGCATTTCACTTTTGCAGGCCGGAGTTTGGCCCGAACCGCCGACGTTGACCAGAGGCGAAAGGTGGTTTGCCTCTTCGGACACCCGATATAAGCTCCACACCCCAGTGCCGCTTCGGAATGGATGTCCGCCCATGTCGCCTCGCCTTAACCCCGTCGTCGTCATTCCCGCCCGCCTGCACGCCACCCGGCTGCCGGGCAAGCCGTTGGCCGACATCGAGGGCGAGCCCATGATTGTGCATGTGTGGCGGCGCGCGGTGGCGGCCGGTATCGGGCCGGTGGTGGTGGCCTGCGCCGAGCAGGAGGTGGCCGACGCGGTGATCGCCCATGGCGGCACGGCGGTGCTGACCGACCCCGACCATCCCTCGGGCTCGGACCGGGTGTGGGAGGCGCTGGAGAAGGTCGACCCCGAGCACTCGTTCGGCGCCGTGGTCAACGTGCAGGGCGACCTGCCGACGCTGGACCCCGAGATCGTGCGCGCCGTGTTCCAGCCGCTGGAAAACCACCACGTCCACCTGTCGACCCTGGTGGCCGAGATCAAGGTCGAGGAGGAGCGCACCAACCCCAACGTGGTCAAGGCGGTGGTGGGCTTCGACGCTGGTGCCCGCATCGGCCGCGCACTCTATTTCACCCGCGCCACCGCGCCGTGGGGCGAGGGGCCGCACTACCACCACATCGGCCTCTATGCCTATCGTCGCGAGGCGTTGCAGCGTTTCGTCACGCTGCCTCAGGGCGTGCTGGAGCGGCGCGAGAAGCTGGAGCAGTTGCGCGCGCTGGAGAACGGCATGCGCATCGATGCCGCCTTGGTTGACACCGTTCCGCTGGGTGTCGATACTCCCGCCGACCTCGACCGCGCCCGCGAGTTGATTCGCGCAGGCCTCTGATTTCCAGGCAGTCCATGACCAAGCCCGATCCGTCGAACTCCATCGCCTTCCAGGGCCTGCCCGGCGCCTATTCGCACCTGGCCTGCCGCAACGCCTTCCCGGCCATGCAGCCCTTGCCCTGCGACACGTTCGAGGATTCCTTCGCCGCCGTGCGCGAGGGCCGGGCGCGCTATGCCATGATCCCCATCGACAATTCGGTGGCGGGCCGCGTGGCCGACGTGCACCACCTGCTGCCCTATTCGGGGCTGCACATCATTTCCGAGCATTTCGAGCGCATCAACCACCACCTGCTGGCGCCCAAGGGGGCGACGCTGGACACCATCACCACGGTGGAAAGCCACGTCCACGCTTTGGGTCAGTGCCGCAACCTGATCCGCCAGCTGGGCCTGAAGGTGATCGTCGGCGCCGACACCGCCGGCGCCGCCGCCGAACTGGCCAAGAGCGGCGACGTCACCAAGGCGGCCATCGCCTCGGAGCTGGCGGCCGAGATCTACGGGCTGGAATCGCTGAAGGCCAATATCGAGGATGCCGAGCACAACACCACCCGCTTCGTGGTGCTGTCGCGCGACGCCATCGAGCCCAATCCCAACCAGCCTTGCGTCACCACCTTCGTCTTCCGGGTGCGCAACGTGCCGGCGGCGCTGTACAAGGCCATGGGCGGCTTCGCCACCAACGGCGTCAACATGACCAAGCTGGAAAGCTATCTGGTCGGCGGCGAGTTCGTGGCAGCGCAGTTCTATGCCGACGTCGAGGGCCACCCGGCCCAGCGGAACCTGCGGCTGGCGCTGGAGGAACTGGAGTTCTTCAGCCACGAGGTGCGCATCCTCGGCATCTACCCGGCGCATCCCTTCCGCCTGGCCCAGCGGGCGGCGGGCGAGTAATCAGCCGGCTTCTTGCGGGCGGTGGACCAGCAGGAATGCGGCCACCGCCGAGTTGATCACCCGTTCATCCTCGGCGACCGGCAAGCCCAGCAGGGCGGGCCAGAACGCCCCTTCCTTGACCGCGCCCAGGAACTGCGCGGCGGCCAGCCACGCGTCGGGCACGTTCAAGCTGCCCTTGGCATTCTGGGCGGCCAGATAGTTCTCCAGCAAGGCCACCGCCGGCCCCTTGCCGGCGGCGTGGAAGGTGGGGCCCAATTCCGGAAAGCGTGGCAGTTCGGCGATGATCAGGCGCAGCAAGCCGGTGATTTCCGGGCGGCGAAGATGGGCCAGCACTTGGACGGCGAAGCGGGGCAGCACGGTCTCCGCCGGTTCGTCCGTCGGCAACCTGTTGCCCTCCGCCCCGTTCAATCCCGCATAGAGGCGGCAGACCACCGCCTGGAACAGGTCTCGCTTGCTGGTGAAATGATTGTAGACGGTGCGCTTGGATACCCCGGCCTCGGCGGCGATGCCGTCCATGGAGGCGTTGGCGTAACCCTGGCCCAGGAAAATCCGCTCGGCGGCGTCGATGACGGCCTGGCGCTTGGCGTCACCGCGAGAGGGGCAGCAGGGGTTTGACATGGGGTGCTCCAGGAAGTACACTGCACAGTGTAGTTTACATCATCCTTCCCCTCAGCTTAAAGCGCCGAAGCCCGGCGTGGGAGATGGAAATGCAACAGCGCAAGATCGGTCGCAGCGGTTTGACGGTTTCGGCCCTCGGGTTGGGCTGCATGGGGATGAGCGAGTTCTACGGCCCCGCCGACGAGGCGCAGTCGCTGTCCACGCTGGAACGGGCCTTCGAACTGGGGGTGACCCATTACGACACCGCCGACATGTACGGCTCGGGCCATAACGAGCTGCTGCTGGCGCGCTTCCTCAAGGGCAAGCGGGATAAGGTGGTGCTCGCCACCAAGTTCGGCATCGTGCGCGAGCCCGGCCAATATGCCCGGCGGGTGGACAACAGCCCCGTCTATGTCAAGAAGGCCTGCGAGGCTTCGCTGAAGCGGTTGGGCATTGACGTCATCGACCTGTATTACGCCCACCGCCGCAACCCGGAGATTCCCATCGAGGATACGGTGGGCGCCATGGCCGAGTTGGTGCGCGAGGGCAAGGTGCGCGCGCTGGGTCTGTCCGAGGTGTCGGCGGCGACCTTGCGGCGCGCCCATGCCGTCCATCCCATTGCGGCGGTGCAAAGCGAGTATTCCCTGTGGACCCGTGACCCCGAGGCCGAGGTCCTGCCGGCCTGCCGCGAGCTGGGTGTGGCCCTCGTCGCCTATTCGCCGCTGGGGCGCGGCATGCTGACCGGCGCTATTACCAAGGCGGACGATCTGGCTGACAACGACTTCCGCCGCATGAGTCCGCGCTTCCAGGGCGACAACCTGGCTGCCAACCTGAAGCTGGTGGACAAGGTCAAGGCACTGGCGGCGGCCAAGGGCTGCACCCCTGGCCAAGTGGCGTTGGCTTGGCTGTTGGGGCAAGGCGCCGATGTCCTGCCCATTCCCGGCACCAAGCGGATCAAGTACCTTGAGGACAATGTGGGCGCCGCGCAGGTGATTTTGGCGCCGGAGGAACTGGCCGCCCTCAACGCCGTGCTGCCGCCCGGCGCTGCCGCGGGCGAGCGTTATCCCGCCGAAGGCATGAAGGGCCTGAATGCCTAAGTCCAAACCCAATCCGCTGCCCGGCTCGCTTCTGGCCCTGCTGGCCGCCGCCGCCGGTATTCTGGTGGCCAACATCTATTACAACCAGCCCATGCTGGGTCTGCTGGCGCGCGAGTTCGGCGTCGGCGGCGGCGATATCGCCGTGGTGCCGGTGTTGACCCAGGTCGGCTACGCGCTGGGATTGCTGTTTCTGTCGCCGTTGGGCGACCGGTTGGAGCGCAAGCGGCTGATCCTTGCCACCACCGCGGCGTTGACCGTGGCGCTGGTCCTGACCGCCGTGGCGCCCACCTTGGCGGTCCTGGCCGGCGCCAGCCTGCTGATCGGGGTGCTGGCGACCGTCACCCAGCAGGTGGTGCCGTTGGCCGCCCAACTGGCGCCCGAGGCCCGTCGCGGCCGTTCGGTGGGCACGGTGATGATGGGATTGCTGCTGGGCATCCTGCTGGCCCGCACCCTGTCGGGTTTCGTTGCCGGCCTGGCGGGTTGGCGCGCCAGTTTCGCGGTGGCGACGGCGTTGACCGCCGCCATGGGCCTGCTGCTGGCTTGGCGTCTGCCCCGGGTGGCGCCCACCATCACGATGTCCTACCCCCAGCTGATGCGGTCGCTGGTGGATTTGTTCCTGGCCCACCGGGTGCTGCGGCGCGCCGCCTTGATTCAGGCGCTGCTGTTTGGCGCCTTTTCCGCTTTCTGGTCGGTGCTGGCGCTCAAGCTTGAGGCGCCGCCCTTGGGCCTGGGCAGTTCGGTGGCGGGTATGTTCGGAATCATCGGCGCCGTCGGAGCCCTGGTCGCGCCGCTGGCGGGGCGTCTGACCGACAAACGAGGGCCGGCGGCCCTGGTGATCTTCGGGGCGACGTTGGCGGGTGGCGCCTTCCTGCCTATGGGCCTGTGGGGCAATTCCCTGGTGGCTCTGGTGGCGGGTGTCGTGGTGATGGATTTGGGCCTTCAGGTCTGCATGATCGCCAACCAGACTAGGGTCTATGCGCTGGATGCGGCGGCGCGCTCGCGCCTTAACACCGTCTACATGACGGTGATGTTCTCCGGCGGCGCGCTGGGGTCGGCGCTGGGGGCGCGGGCCTGGGCCGGCTGGGGCTGGGACGGCGTATGCGCCCTGGGCGCCGCCATGGGGCTGGCGGCGGCGCTGATCGAGATGCTGGCGCTTAAGGGGCGTAGGCCCTGAGCATCATCTCGACCGCGCCTTCCACGGTGCGGTTTAGGTTGGTGTGGTCGCTGGTGGGCAGGCCGAGCAGGGCGCGGGTGAAGTGCTCGCCGCGCAGCATGCCGATCAGCTGATCCAGCGCCTGCCAGACGTCGGGAACCTTCAGCAGGCCGCGCCGGCTCAGCGCGTTCAGCACCTCGGCCATCCGCTCCTTGCCGCGCGACGGGCCGGCGTCGAAATACACCTTGGCCAAGTCCGGATGGCGCGGCGATTCCGCCACTACCATGCGGTAGATGCCCAGGGTGTCGGGGTCCAGCAGCATGGTCAGCAGCTTGTGCGCCACGGCGGTCAGCGTCGCCCGCGCGTCCAGGCTTTCCGATACCGTCAGCTCATCGATGGCGCAGGCCAGCGAGTCGCAGCGGCGGCGGATGATGGCGGCGAACAGCTCGTCCTTGCTCTGGAAGTGGGCATAGATGGTGGCCTTGGACACGCCTGCCTTGGCCGCCACCATGTCCATGCTGGTGGCGGCATAGCCGTTGTCGACGAACGATGCCTTGGCGGCGTCCAGGATGGCCTCGCGCTTGGCCGAGGAGCGGGCGGAGCAGGGTTTGAGCATGTGAATAAACTAAACTAAGCGGTTCAGTTTTTGAAGCGCTTATGTGGGAGAAGAGGGCATACCCACCATGTCCGCCAGCGCATCGTCCAGGCGGGCGGCGGGAATTTCCATGAGAATGGGGCCGTCGGTCCACACCAGGGCGCAGCGCACCCGGTGGCTGGGATAGACGCAGGCCAACGCCAGGCGATAGGCGGCCATCTGGCGGATATAGATGTCGGGGATGTCGGCGGCGTCGGACGGCGGGCGCCGGTTGGTCTTGTAATCCACCACCAGCACGTCGGTGTCGGTGACCACCAGCCGGTCCACCTGGCCGCTGATGGCGCGGGCCTCGCCGATCAGGCCGACGATGGGCACCTCGGCCCGGCTGCCCGGTGCGAACAGGGGGGCGAAAGCGGGGGTGTCCAGGATGGCGCTTGCCTCGTTGGCGATGGCGATGCGCTCGGCGGCGTCGAATTCCGGCCCGGCCTTGGCGAGGAAGCGCACGGCCGCCGCCGCCCGCTTGTCGGCGGGAAGGTCGGGCAGGCTTTGCAGCAGCTTGTGGATCAGCTTGCCGCGAGCGAAGCGGCGGCCATCGGCGCCGGCCAGCGGCGAGCGCGCCGCCGGTTCCTCGCCGTCGGGCCGCGACGGCGCCAGCGGCTTGGGCGGCGCCGGCTCGGGCTCGGGTGGGATGTGCACCCAGGACGGCAGCGGCGCCGAGGGTGGCCGCGCGGCCTGGGCGGCGGATTTGCGATCGGGCTCGGCCTCCTGCGGGCAGGTCAGGCGCAGGATGCGGCCGTCGGCGGTCTCGCCTTGCGCCGCCAGGAACGGGTCTTCCACCTCTTCCGCCTGCGGGGCCAGGGCGTCGCGCATCAGATTGTACCAGCAGCCCTGGGGCGGCGCCTTCTTGGTCTGCCAGCCGCAGACGATCAGTTGATCCTCGGCGCGGGTCATGGCTACGTAGAGCAGGCGGCGGTATTCCCGCTCGCGCGCCAGCTTCTGGGCGTCGCGCCCGGCTTGCGCCACCTCGTCGTTCATCTCGGCGCGCGGCGGCCACAGCAGCAGGTCGTTCTCCAGCCACAGCAGGCGCGAGCCCTGGGTCGGCATCTGCAGCGTGTCGGGCAGGAAGACGATGGGTGCCTGCAAGCCCTTGGAACCGTGCACGGTCATGATGCGTACGGCATCGCGGCCGCCCTGCTCCAGGTCGCGCTTGATCTCCACCGCGCTGCTGTCCAGCCAGTGCAGGAAGCCTTGCAGGCTGGGCGCGCGGCCCTGCTCGAAGGCGAGCGTCAGCGCCATGAACTCGTCCAGCGGGTCCTCGGCCTCGATTCCTAGGCGCGCCACCAGCCGCTCCTTGCCGCGCAGCGGCCCCAGCACGTGGGCGTAAAGCGCGTGCGGGGTCAGGCGGTCGGCCTTGCCCAGCAGATCGGACAGGAATTCGTAGGCCCGCGCGAAGCTGGCTTCCTCGCCCATGCGGCGGCGCAGGGTGTCCCACAGCCGTGCCTCGCCCCGGTTCCACGCCAGCCGGAACAGTTCGTCCTCGGTCAGGCCGACCAGCGGGCTTTTGAGAACGGTGGCCAGGGTCAGGTCGTCGTCGGGCAGCACCAGGAAATTGCCCAGCGCCATCAAATCCATGACCGCCATCTGTTCGGCCAGAACCATGCGGTCGGCGCCGGCCACCGGCACCTCCAGCGCCTTCAACTCGCGCACCAGATCCTCGACGAACGACCCGCGCCGGCGCAGCAGCACCATGACGTCGCCCGCCCGGACCGGGCGTCCCTGCGAGGCCAGCGGCTGGTGCCCCACCATGGCATGGATGCGCCGGGCCACCAGCCGGGCCAGCCGCGTGCGCGGGCTATCGCCGCTGATGCGCTCGATCGGCGGCTTCCACGGCGGCACCTCGTCGGCGGCGCGCGGCTCGATCGGCGGCCAGATTTCCACCATGCCGGCCTGATGCGAGCGGAAGGCCAAGTGGGTGATGTCCTCTTCCGGTCCGGCGACGCCGTCGCGGGCGGGCTGCCCGGGGGCGAACACGGCGTTGACCGCGTCCAGCACCGCGCGGGTGGAGCGGAAGGACAGGTTCAGCGGAATCTCGGCCCATTTGCGGTCGGCCGTCGGGACATGCTCGGCGAAGCGCCGGCGCATGGCCTCGAACGCCTTGGGATCGGCGCGCTGGAACGAATAGATGGATTGCTTGACATCGCCCACGGCGAACACCGTGCGCAGCCGCTCCCGCACCCCCAGGCCGGCGAAGAATTCCTCGGTCAGCGCCGCCACCACCGCCCACTGGTCGGGGTTGGTGTCCTGCGCTTCGTCGATCAGCACGTGGTCGATGCCGCCATCCAACTTGAACAGCACCCACGGCGCCACGCCCGGCTTGGCCAGCAGGTCGCGCGCCGCCAGGATCAAATCGTCGTAATCCATCAGCGCGCGGGCCTGCTTGCGCCTCTCATAGGACGCCAGCAGGGCCTCGCCCAGGATCAGCAGGCTGGCGGTGGTGTGGGCAATGGTGGCCGATTTCAGCCGGTCCATGATCCGCAGGACGCGCTCGGCCTCGGCCTCTAGGGCGCTCAACACCCCCGGCATCTCAGCCAGCTTCTTGGTACACAGCGTCTTTCGGATGGTGCCGTCGGTGGCGGTCAGGAAGGCGAGCTGATAGGTCATGAAGCCCGCGGCACGGCCCGCAGGGTCGGCCAGCCAGCGCTCCATCACCTGGCCGCGCTCGGCGTCGGTCTTGCTGCCCGCCAGCAGCGCCCGCATGGCATGGCGGCAGCCGTCGGCGTCGAAGGCGGATTCATCGCAGGCGCGGGCAATGATGGTTTCGGGCGTATAGCCCTCTTCCAAGCCCACTCGGGCGCGAACGGCGCGGATCACGCCCATCACGCCGCCTTCGCGCTCCAGAAGGCGCTTGAGGCGGCCGCGCTCGGCGGCCAGTTCGCCCATCAGGTCGGGGAAGGCGGTCTCGTGCACCCGGCCGGTCACTTCGGCCAGTGCGGCGGCCAATTGGGTGTCGGCGGCGCCACGGGCGCGGATCAGCACCTCTTCCTTGGCTTCCTCCAGCAATTCGCCGGCATCGCGGTCGTCCATCACCTGGAAGTGGGGCGCCAGCTCGGCCTCCAGTGGGAAGCGGCGCAGCAGCGACTGGCAAAAGGCGTGGATGGTCTCGATGTGCATGCCGCCGGGCACGTCCAGCACGCGGGCGAACAGGCGCCGCGCAACGACCATCAGCTCCTCGCCGGGGATGACGCCCAGCAGTGTGCCTAAGTCCTTGGCAAGCTCGCTGTCGCTGGCGATGGCCCACTCCGCCAGCCGCGCGGCGATGCGGTTGCTCATCTCGGCGGCGGCGGCCTTGGTGAAGGTCAGGCACAGGATGCGATGCGGCGCCGTCCCCGCCAGCAACAGCGTCAGCACCCGGTCGGTCAACACCTTGGTCTTGCCGGTGCCGGCCGACGCGGCCACCCACACCGATGCCTCGGGATCGGCGGCCTGCCGCTGCTTCGACGCGGCCTCGGCCAGCAGGGCGGAGGGGGGAGGGGCAACGGCGCTCATTCCTCCGCCTCCTCGCCCGCCGTCGCCCATTCGCGCACGCGGGCCAGGTGCTGGTAGTCGCTGTATTTT
>DATJKV010000633.1:0-4870 GCA_035491155.1 Magnetospirillum sp.
CGTGGCCGGTCATCAGCACCACCGGCAGGTCGGCATCCAGCGCCAGCAGGTGGCCCAGCAGATCCATGCCGTCGGCGCCGGGCAGGCGGATGTCGGTCACCACCACGCCGGGAAAGCCGGCAGACACCAGGCGGCGCGCCTTCTCGGCGCTGTCCACCGCTTCGACCGCGATGTCTTCCAATTGCAGGGCCTGCTGGCAGCCCAGGCGGACATTGGCGTCATCCTCGACGATGAGGACCTTCAGGGGCAGGGTGTCGCTCATGGGGCTTCTCCGGCCGGGGCGGCGGGGATGTCGAAGGCGAAGACGGCACCGCCGTCGGCGTGGTTCTCGCCCGACAGGCCGCCGCCGAAGTCACGCACGATGCCGGCCGAGATGGCAAGGCCCAGGCCCAGCCCGCTGCCGGAATCCTTGGTGGTAAAGAAGGGTTCGAACAGGCGCGGCTGCACGTCCTCGGGCAGGCCGGGGCCGGTGTCGCGCACCTCGACGTGAATGCGCTCGCCATCGCGCCGACCGGACAGCACAAGCGCGGCGTCGGCCTGTCCCTCCATGGCGTCCAGCGCGTTGCCCACCAGGTTGACCAGGACCTGTTCCAGACGGTTGGCATCGCACAGGGCGACCGGATCGTCGCCTTCCATGTCGACCCGCACCGCGACGTTCTGCTGGCGCAGGCGGCGGTCCAGCAGGAACAGGGCGTTGTCGACGGCGTGCCGCAGCGACACCGGTCGGGGTGCTCCCGACGACTTGCGGGCGAAGGATTTCAGCTGGCTGGTAAGCTGGCCCATGCCGTCCACCAACTGGCCGATGCGTTCCAGGTTGCCCTGGGCAGAGCCCAAATCGCCCCGCTGCATGAACTTCACCGCATTGCCCGACAAAGTGCGCAGCGCCGCCAGCGGCTGGTTGAGTTCATGGGCTAGTCCGGCGGACAGTTGGCCGATGACCGCCAGCTTGCCCGCATGCATCAGTTCGTCCTGGGCTTCGCGCAGGGTGCGGGTGCGCTCCTCCACCTTGCGCTCAAGCTCGTCATGGGCACGCTGCAACGCCTCGCGCGCCCGCAGGCGGTCGCGCAGGTGGCGGCGGCGCAGGTTCCAGGTCACCAGCAGGATGCAGACGAAGGCGCTGCCGATGGCGGCCAGCGCCGCCCGGGTCCACGCCATGCTGTTCACCTGTTTGACCGGCGACAGCACGGTCAGGGTCCACGGGGTGCCGCGCAACGGCGCGCTTTGGGCCAGGAACCAGCCGGTGAGGGGGAAAATGGCCGAATTCTCGGGGGTCGGCCGCACCAGCCGCACCATCTGGGTGTCGGGGCCGACAGGGCGCATGGGGACGATGCCCAGCGTCGGCAGGGTGCGGGCGTTGTACTGCAAGGTGGTCTCGAAGTGCCGGCGCACCTGTTCGTCCAGCGGCTTCATGGTAGCGAACTTCCACGACGGCACCGAGGCCAGGATGATCACGCCGTTCTCGTCGGCCACCAGTACCGGCGCCTCCACCGTGGCCCAGGATTGCTCCAACTGCTCCAGGCTCACCTTGACCACGGCGACGCCGACGAGGTCGCGGCCCTCCATCAGCGGCGCCGATAAGAAGTAGCCGGGTTCGCCTTGGGTGCCGATACCGAAGAAGCGGCCCTCGCGGCCCGCCACGGCGTCCTTGAAATAGGGGCGGTAGGACAGGTTTTCGCCGACGAAGCTGTCGGGGCGGTTCCAGTTGCTGGCCGCCACCACCTTGCCCTCCAGGTCCAGCACGTAGACGGCCAGGGTGCCGGCGCGCTGGTTGAGCTGCTCCAGATACAGGTTCACCGCGTGGCTGGTGAAGTCGCCCCCTTGCGTCAGCAGGCGGATGACGTCGCGCTCCAGCCCCACGGTGGCGGGGAAATAGGCGTACTTGTCGATCTCGCGTTCCAGGCTGGCGGCGTAGAGGTCCAGCCGATGGCGGCCGGTGGCCTGCAACTCGGCCAGGCCCATGCCCTCGCTGATGCGGTAGCCGGCGATGCCGGCCACCAGGGCCAGCAGCGCCACCCCCGGCAGCAGCAGGCCGAATTTGCGGGCGAGGCGGGCGAGCGACGACATGGCCCTCATCATAGCAGAGCGGGGGCCCAACTCCGTACCGTATCCCATGCCAATTTGCCGATCAGCACCACAACCACCACCAGGAACACCTTGCGGATGAAGCCCGAGCCGTGGCGCAGCGCCAGTGCCGTGCCCACCTGCGCGCCCACCAGGTTGCACACCGCCATGGCGATGCCGATGCCCCACATCAGCGGGCCCGAAGTGGAGAAGAAGGCGATGGCCGACAGATTGGTGGCCACGTTGACCACCTTGGCGCTGGCGGTGGCACGCAGGAAGTCCATGCCGAACAGGCGGATGAAGGCGAAGATCAGGAAGCTGCCGGTGCCCGGCCCGAAGAAGCCGTCATAGGTGCCGATGACCAGCCCCACCAGCCCGCCCAGCCACAAATCCGAGGGCCGCGGCTTGTGGGTGGCGATGTGGCCGAAATCCTTGTTGTGAAAGGTGTAGATGGCGGCGCCGATCATCAGCACCAGCACCAGCGGGCGCATCCAGTCGCGTGGCAGCCAAGCCACCAGGGCCGCGCCACCCCAAGCGCCCACCAAAGCGGCGATGGTGGCGGGCAGCACGATGCGCCAGGGGATCGAGACGCTGCGGCCGTATTTCCACATGGCCGAGGAGGTGCCGGCGATGCTGGACACCTTGTTGGTGCCGAACAGGGTGGGGATGGCGGTTTGAGGAAACTGGGCCAGCAGCACGGGGATCTGGATCAATCCGCCGCCGCCCACCACCGCGTCCACCATGCCGGCGAAGAAGGCGGCGGCGCCCAGGATCAGCCACTCGGGCCCGAAAGCAAGCACGTCCGAAGCAAGCCAGTCGAAGGTCATTTAACATCCAAACGCGAAGGCCCGCCCGTGCCCCCGAGGGCGCACGGGCGGGCTGGTGATACCATTCTTACTCGGCGGGGACGGTGGCGGGAAGCTCCGCTTGGCCCTCGGCGACTTCCTCGGTGCCGATGGCGTTTTCCCACTTGGCCACCACCGCGGTGGCGATGGCGTTGCCCAGCACGTTGGTGGCGGTACGGCCCATGTCGAGGAAGTGATCGATGCCCATGATCAGCAGCACGCCGGCCTCGGGCAGGTGGAACATGGGCAGCACGGCGGCCACCACCACCAGCGAGGCGCGCGGCACGCCGGCGATGCCCTTGGACGACACCATCAGTACCAGCAGCATCATGATCTGCTGCTCCAGGCTCAGCGGCAGGTTATAGGCCTGCGAGATGAACAGCGACGCAAAGGTCGTGTAGATCATCGAGCCGTCGAGGTTGAACGAATAGCCCAGCGGCAGCACGAAGCCGATGACCCGCTCCTTGATGCCGAACTGCTCGAGCTGTTCCATGACGCGCGGATAGGCGGATTCGCTCGTGGCGGTGGAGAAGCCCAACAGCATGGGCTGGCGCATCAGCTTGACCAGGCGGAACACGTCGCCCCGGAGCACCACGAAACCGGCGCCGACCAGCGCCAGCCACAGCACGCCCAGGGTCAGGTAGAAGCTGCCCATGAACTTGCCGTAGACCAGCAGCACGCCGAGGCCCTGGGTGGTGACCACGTTGGCGACGGCGGCGAAGACGCCGACCGGGGCGAAGCGCATGACGTAGTCGGTGACCTTCAGCATCACCGGCACCACCTCCTCGATGGACTGCGCCAGCGAGGCGGCCTTGGTTTGGCGCAGCTGGCCCAGGGCGATGCCGAGGAAAAGCGAGAACACCAGGATCTGCAGGATCTCGTTGTTGCCCATGGCCTCGAAGAAGTTACGCGGGAAGACGTGGGTGACGAAGTCCTTGAGGTTCAGCGACGCGGTCTTGAGGCCGGCGGCGGCGGTGACCTCGGGCAGCGGCACGCCCACGTCGGTGCCGGGGTGCAGCAGGTTGGCGAACACCAAGCCGATGGACAGCGAGCCCAGCGAGGCCATCAGGAACCAGCCCAACGCCTTGCCGCCGATGCGGCCGACGGTGCGGGCGTCACCCATGCCGGCGAGGCCGGCCACCAGGGTGGCGAAGATCAGCGGCGCGATGATCATCTTGATCAGGCGCAGGAAGACGTCGGTCACCATGGCGAAATAGCTGGCGATCTCCTTCGCCTCGGCCGGGCCGGCGGCCAGATTGTTGCAGGCGTAGCCAACGGCGATGCCCAGCAGCATGGCGATGACGATCAGGGTCGTCTGCTTGTTTGTGTTCATCTTCGGTCCTCCTCCCGGGGCAGGCCGCCCCCTGGTCTAACTCTATGATTCGCCCTCGTCGGGCGCGCGCCTCCGCGCGCTTGGCCGCCGCCTCAATGGCGGCTGATCGCGACGAGCGCCAGATTTGGCGCTCGTCGCTCTAAGGGATCAGCTGGCCGCCTTGAGCGGGCGGGGCTGGGTCAGCACTTCGGGGCGCAGCGCCTCGGCCAGGGCCTCGGCGGTCATCAGGCCGCGCGCCTGCACCAGTTCGGCCACGCTCTTGCCGGTGCGGTGGGCCTCGGCGGCCACCTCGGTGGCGTTGGCGTAGCCGATGACGGGGTTGAGCGCGGTGACGATGCCGATGGAGTTGCGCACGCTGTCCGCCAGCCGTTCGCGGTTGGCGGTGATGCCGTCGACGCAACGCTCGGCCAGGATCAGGCAGCCCTGGCGCAGGTGGTTGACGCTCTTGAACAGGCTGTGGGCGATGATCGGCTCGAAGGCGTTGAGCTGGAGCTGGCCCGCCTCGGCGGCGAAGGTGACGGTCTGGTCGTTGCCGATGACCTCGTAGGCGATCTGGTTCACCACTTCCGGGATCACCGGATTGACCTTGCCCGGCATGATGGAAGAGCCGGCCTGGCGCGGCGGCAGGTTG
>DATJKV010000634.1:0-5798 GCA_035491155.1 Magnetospirillum sp.
AGGGGCAACGGTACGGCGATTCCTTCCAGTCGCAGTCCGGCCAGCACCAGATACGGCAGCAGCAGCATGATGAACAGGTGCTCGCGCTGGCCGAAATCCGTCTGCGGCAGGGCCAACTCGGCCGCCGCGATGGCGAGTAGCAACCCGGCCTGCCGAAGTGGGGGCAATCCGCTTTGCCGCAACACCCCGACGCAGAGCAACAGGCTCAGCGCCGCCGCTAGGTGGGTCTGGCCGTTTATGGCGGTTCCCATGTCCACGCCATGGCGCCACAGGAAGCCGGCCGGGGCCATGGCGTAGGCGGCAATGGGCCAGTTGGGGTCGACAAAGCGGTCGTAGAACGAAACACCCTCTTGCAGGCGGGCGGCCACATAGGCGAACCAACTGGCGTCGTGATTGGGCAATTGCAACGAGCGATACGCCATGGAGGCCGCCAACACCGCCAGCAATGCCCCCAGCAGCACCGTCTCTGCGCGCGGGAAGGTGGCGGACCACCGCGCCGTCGCTCCACCAGTCATCATCCTCGCCTAGTCCGTGGAACCTGTGCCATTGTTGCCACGCTGGCCGGCGCGTCAATCGCTAAGATGGCGCCTTACTATACCGTTGCGTGTGCCGGGCGTAGCCGTCAATGTCATCGCCCCAGGCGTTGGAGGGATTGCCCATGCTCAGCAAGCTGGCCCGGTGGTGCACGCCCGAGCGCTTGGCCGGCTATTCGGGGCTGGTGCTGTTCGGCTATGTGCTCCTGCTGGCGGTGTGCTACCGCCAGGGCATTTGGTTCGTCGGTTCGGACGGCCCGCACGCGACCGACTTCGTCAACGTATGGGCGGCGGGGCGGCTGGCGCTTTCCGGCAATCCCGCCGCCATCTATGACTGGGCCGTGCACCGCCAGGCCGAACTGGCGGCCGTGGGGCATGACTTCGAAGGCTATTTCGGGTGGCATTATCCGCCCATGCTGTTGATGGCCGCGGTGCCACTGTCCACGCTGCCCTATGTGGCTGCCTGGCTCGGTTGGAGTGTCGCCACCCTGTGCTTCCTGGCCTGGGCGCTGTGGCAGGTGATGCCCAGCCGCGCCGTGGTGCTGCCGCTGCTGGCGGCGCCCACCACCTTGTGGTGCGTGGTTACCGGCCAGAACGGCTTCCTGACGGCGGCGCTGGTGGGCGGCACCCTTGCTTTCCTTCATCGCCGGCCGCTGGTGGCCGGCGCGTTCCTCGCCCTGCTCACCTACAAGCCGCAATTCGGCCTGCTGTTTCCGGTGGCCCTGGTCGCTGGCGGGCATTGGCGGGTGGTGGCTGCGGCCACCCTGGGAACGCTGGCCTGGGCGGGGCTGTCGGCGGCGCTGTTCGGCGTCGAGACCTGGCAGGCCTTCCTGGGTTCCGCGGGGCACACGCTCGACGGGGTGTTGCGCAATGGCGCTCCCGGCTGGTCCAAGCTGCAATCGGTTTATGCGGTGTTGCATCAATGGCTCGGCAGCGAGCCGGTGGCCTGGGGCGGCCAGGCCGCATTCACACTGGGGCTGGCGGGCTTGGTGGCCTGGGCGTTCCGCCGTCCGCTGCCCTATGGCGTGCAGGCCGCCATACTCGCGGCGGCGGTGCCGCTGGCGACGCCCTACGCCTATGTCTACGACCTGCCGGTCCTGGCGGTGGCGGGCGCTTTCCTTGCCCGCGAGGGCGTCAAACGCGGTTTCCTGCCCGGCGAGCGGATGGGGTTGGCGGCAGCAATGCTGATCCCGGCCGCGTTCCCCTTGCTTGGCAGTGTTACCGCGCTGATAGCCGCAGGGGTGCTGATCGGCCTTGCCGTGCGGCGGGCTCTTGCGCCGGCTCAGTAGTTGCTCAAGCCATCAGATCCCCAGCCGGAAGAACTTGCGGATGCGGGCGATGAGTGGAAGGGCGTCGTCACCCTCGTGGTCTACGCCGGCAAACGTGCCGCTATGCTGGCTCTCGGCCGAGCGGCGCTTGGCCACCGCCGTGGCAATCCGCTCCACCTGCAACGGATTGGCTTGCAGAATGGGGGTCAACGCCTGCTTGGGGATTTCCATCAGGACAGTCTGGCCTTCGGCGACCACGTCGGCCGAGCGGCGGCTGCCGGTCAGCAGCGACATTTCGCCGGCGCACTCGCCCGGCCACAGGGTTGCCACCTTGCGATCACCGTGTTGCACCGCCAGGCGGCCTTCCACCACCACCACCATGGACTCGTCGTCGTCGCCCTCGCGCATGGCGTATTGTCCGTCGGAGAGCAGGATGATGGTTGAGCGGTCGGCCAGCGCGGCCAACTCGTTCTGAGACAGCACCGACAGCAGCGGCACGTCCGCCAGCACGCGCAGGCGCGCGGAGGGCTCGTTGAAGCGGTCGAATCCGGCCGGCGATGGGCGGAATACTTCGGTGTGGTTCACCGGGTGCAGCCGCATGTTGGCGGCCTTCAGGAAATCCACCGCATGGGACAGCACCGCCGACTGGGCCCGGGTCTGGCCGGAGCAGTCCAGGTCCAGGAAATAGAACATACGGTAGGTCAAGGTTCCGGTGGCGGCATCCAGCCCGGACACGCGCACATAGGGCGCTGGCTGGGCGAGCACGACGCCGGTTTCGACGGCGCGGTCCAGGGCGTTTTCCAGGATCTGCACCACCCTGCCGCGATCATACTGGCTGCTGACGGGCAGGCTGGTGCCGAACTCGGTGGACGGCAGGGGCAGCGAGCGGTTCAGGATGCTGCCCGTGGCGAACTCGCTGTTTGGGATCAGGATGTGATTGCCGGCGCGGTCAGCCAGCACCACCGTACGCCACTGGATATCCACCAGCCGGCCTGAATATTCCTTGCCGCGCAGGGTAAGATCGATCCAATGGCCGGTGTGCAGGCTGGCATCCAGGTTGAGGGCGATGCCCGAGAACACGTCGGCCAGCAGCCCACGCAGGGCGAAGCCAACGGCCAAGCCGACGATGCCCGAGGCGGCAAGCACCGCGCTCACCGATTCACCGAAAACAATGCCGACCGACGCGCCCAGGAAAGTGAAATAGGTCACCACGGTAAGCAACTGCAGCCCCAGCCTGGGGATGCGGCGGCTGCCGGTCAGGCGTTCGGCCGTGAAGCGGAACAGGCGGTCGGTCAGGAAGGCCAAAGCCATGAATTGTATGAACGGCAGGCCGTTGCCGACCCATGGCGGATAGTCCGAGCGCGCCGGGGCCGTCCAACTCACCCAGGAATGCAGAACTAGGCTGGCGGTCACCGTCAGCACCAGGTTGAGCAAGAGCGGCAGCAGAAGAGCGCGCTGTGGATGCGGGGACTTGGCGATCAAGGCTGGCCCAGGCGGATACGGTGTTGCGCGCCAAAGTATCCGGGCCGTCCGTCATCGGCCCTTTTGTGGGAATGCATGCTCCCGCCCCCCGGTCAAACTCGACAGGGATTACACTATCTCTATCGGAAGATCAGGTCGAGACCCGACACGCGACGGTTGCTGCATCGGCGGTGTGGCGGGAACCGTATCGGTTCCGCAATGTCATTTGATCCTTTCATGAAAGCGTAACATGCTCTTCTGACCGTGAGCGAGGAACGGAGGCAAATCTCGCGTTGGGGCTGGGAGGCAAAAATGCCTACTTCGGACTCTGTGGTGGTCACCTTCCCCGCCGGCGATGCCGGCACCCTGGCCTGGCGCGCGCGCGGGCTGGACAATGCCGCCCGCCAATGCGACAGCCAGCTGACCCGCATCGACGCCGCTTCCCGCGATTTCGCCCTGCTGGGGCAGGACTGGGCCCGGCTGGCCGCCGAGGCGGCCGCCGTCCTCGCCAGCCTGGAATGCCTGGGCCGCGACGTGGACGTGCTGCGGCGGGTCGTTGGTGAATTCATATTTAATTAACCCTTGTGCGCAGCAGGGGCAGGTAGGACTCCGCACGAATTCGGGAAAGCGGAGGATGCCCCCCCATGCTGCGCAACCTGCCCATTGGCGCGCGCTTGTTCGCCCTGCTGGCGGTCATGGTCGCCCTTGTCGCCATCGTGCTGAGTCTCGGCATGGTGGGAATGTGGCGAATCAACCTGGGCCTTAGGGACGTCTATGAGGAGCGCACGGTCGCGCTGATGCAGCTGAACGCGCTTGAGCGCGACATGGTGCGGCTGCGGTTGCGTTTTCTCGCCTCGCTGGACGCCAAGGGCAGTGCCGAGCGTGGCCGCCTCAATCGCCAGATCTCCGATTTGGAGCAGACCATCGACGAGCAGTTGGCCCGCTACATGGCCGGCGACATGAGCGCCGATGAGACCACGCTGGCCGCCGAAGTGTCGGCCCGGCTGACGGAATATCGCGGGATCATGCGCCACGGCCTCGACCTCATCGCTGCAGGCGACCTGGAGGAAGCCCACGCCCTCAACAAGGCGGAAGCGGGGCCGCGCTTCCTCGCCCTCGACGAGGCGGTGGTGAACGCGGTGAACTTCCAGGAAGAGGGCGCTCGCCAGCAATACCTCAAGGGTAAGGATATCTTCCATACTGCCACATTGCTCAACCTGGTCGCCGTGGCGGTGGGGTTGGCGGTGGCGGTGGGCTTTGCCATCGCCGTCATGCGCTCGATCACCGGCGGCATCACCGGGTTGGTGCGGGTGATGGACCGGCTGGTGGCGGGCGACACTGCTATTGAGGTGGGGGGGCGCGATCGCCGCGACGAACTGGGCGAAATGGCCCGCGCGCTGGAAGTGTTCAAGGTCAACGCCATCGAGCGCACCCGGCTGGAGGCCGAGGAAAAGTCGAATTTGGCCCGCCGGGAGGCGCGCACTCGCGCCCTGGAACGGCTGATGGGCGAATTCGACAAGGCGGTGAGCGGCGTCATGGGCAGCCTGTCGGTGGCGGCGCGCAGCATGACCAGCCTGTCCGAGGGCCTGGCCTCGGTGGCCGAGGAGACCCAGCGTCAGGGCTCCGCCGTATCGGCCGCCACCGGCGAGGCGAGCGCCAGCGTCGGTGCCATTGCCGGCGCCAGCACCCAATTGCATGGTGCCATCAGCGAGATTGCCGAGCAGGTCAGCCGTTCCGCCAGCATTTCGGCCCAGGGTGTTACCGAGGTGGGCGAGGCCAACCGCAGGATGGAACAATTGGCGGAGGGTGCACGGCGCATTGGTGACGTGGTGGCGCTGATCAATGCCATCGCCCGCCAAACCAACATGCTGGCGCTCAACGCTACCATCGAGGCCGCTCGCGCCGGAGAGGCGGGCAAGGGCTTCGCCGTGGTGGCGCACGAGGTGAAAGATCTGGCCAACCAGACCGCCAAGGCTACCGGCGAGATCGAGGGCCAGGTGGCCGCCATCCAGGCCGACGTGCGAGACGCGGTGAGCTCCATCGGCCGGGTGACCGGTGTCATCCAGGAGATCAGCGAGATGGCCGCCACCATCGCGGCCGCCATCGACCAGCAGGGCGTCGCCGTGGCCGAGGTGGCCCGGAACGCCGATCAGGCCGCCGGCAACACCGAAGGCGTCGCCACCCGCATCGCCCAGGTGGTGGATGCCGCCGGCCAGACCGGCGCCATGGCCGGCCAGGTTCATCTGGCGGCCGGCCAGCTTCAGGACGAAAGCGATCGCCTGCGCGGCTCGGTCACCGACTTCCTTGAGGGGGTGCGGGCGGCTTAGGGCCGCCCCGGAGCCGGGGTTTTCCCCAGTTGCGATGGCCGGCGCGCAAACCGTAACGTGGCGGTATGACCACTTCATCCGCCCGCGCCGTCCTTGGCTTCCCTGATTTCCGCTATTTCCTCGGCACCCGCTTCCTCTCGGCCATCGCGCTGCAGATGGTCAGCGTCGCCGTGGGCTGGCAGGTCTACGACCTGACCGGCGATCCGCTG
>DATJKV010000635.1:0-2069 GCA_035491155.1 Magnetospirillum sp.
CTAAAGTTCTGCTGGCCCTGGTGGCCGACTGTGCCGCCGGGCGCGAGTTGACGTTGGACGAGGACTTCGCCGCCGCTTGGGGCAAGCTGCTGGCGGATTCGTCGCGCGATCCCGCCTTTGCCGCCGAGGCCTTGGCGCTTCCCGGCTTCTCGGTGCTGGGCGAGCGCATGGACGTGATCGACGTGGACGGCATCCACGCGGCCAGCAAGTTCCTTGCCGCCGCGCTCGGCCGCCGTTTCGCACCGCAATTGCTGCGCGCCCGCGAGGCACTGGCCGAGGAGGGCTATTCACTGTCGCCCGAAGCCATCGGGCGGCGCCGGCTGCGCAATACCGTGCTGCATTTCCTCGCCCATGCCGGTGGCGAAGACGCCCGCCAGCTGGCCGAGGCCCAGTTCCGCGCCGCCACCTGCATGACCGACCAGATGGCCGCTTTGGTGGCGCTGACCACCATGGGCGAGGGCGCCGCCACCGGGGCGCTGGCCGCTTTCTACGAGCAGTGGAAGGGCGAACGGCTGGTGGTCAACAAATGGCTGGCGCTCCAGGCCACCGCCGATTGGCCCGACGTGCTCGGTCGGGTGCGTGCCCTGCTGGCCCATCCGGCCTTCGACGCCAAGGAGCCCAACAAAATCTACGCCCTCGTCGGCGGCTTCGCCGGCAATCAGAAATGGGCGCATGCCGCCGACGGCTCGGGCTACGAGTTCCTGGCCGATCAGGTCATCGCGCTGGATTCGTCCAACCCGCAGGTGGCCTCGCGCATGGTGCGCTCGCTGATGCGCTGGAAGCGCTACGATCGGGGCCGCCAGGCGCTGATGCGCGCCCAGCTGGAGCGCATCCAGGCCAAGCCCGGCCTGTCGCGCGACGTCGGCGAGATCGTGGCGAAGGCGTTGGCCTCTTAGGGTTTCCGCTTGGAGACGGGGGGCGGCTCGGCCACAATCGGTGGCCACACCGCCTTCCGCGAGCGCACCATGAGCAACAAGGTCTATCTGGCCGGCCCGGCCGTCTTCCATCCCGCCGCTAAGCAGGTATTCGAGTACTTGGTGGAGGAGTGCGGCAAGCACGGGCTTGAGGCCATAACCCCGGAGATCGGCGACCTGGAGCTGTCAAGCTTTACGCTGCCTGAGCAGGCGGCGCGCATCCGGGCGCTGAACGTATCCAAGATCCGCCAGGCCGATGCGGTGATCGCCTGCATCTCGCCGTTCCGCGGTCCCGGCGCCGATGCCGGCACGGCGTGGGAGATGGGCTATGCCGAGGCGCTGGGCAAGCCGGTGGTGGCCTGGTGCGAGGAAACCGGCGATTACCGTTCCCGCGTGGCCTCGGACGTGGACCCCAAGGGCACCTGGTGGTGCCGCCAGCACGGCATGATCGTCGAGGATTTCGGCCTGGTGGACAATCTGATGCTCACCGCCGGGGCGCACCCGGTGCAGCCCGATTTCGACGCGGCGTGCAAACTGGCCCGCGAGTTGTTGGGTCTGTAGTGGCTCTCTAGGTTTAGGTCTGGCGGCCGAAACAGTGTGTTACCAACGCATGGTGGCTCTCGCCCTCGGGTTGGGCCATCATTCCGGCAGGCATTTTTTCATCCCAGGGGGCCGTCCATGCGCATGCTGTCTCTTGCCCTGTTGTGTTGCCTCGCCGTCCAGCCGCTGGCCGCCGCCGAGGCGGACAAGGCAAACGAGCCGATGGTTACGGAGCCGACGGTAACTCAGCCGGCAACGCCGGCGAAGCCCGCCAAGCAGAAGTCCGGCGCCGCCAAACAGGCCCAGTCCAAGGACGACCGTCTGAAGGACTGCGCGACCGAAGCCGATTCCCAGGCCCTGCAATCCCATGCGCGCAAGCGCTATATCGGCGAATGCATGGCCGCCGCCGGGCAGCGCTGACCTTACCCGTCGCGCCGGCGCAGCAGGTAGCCGGCGTTCCACTCGGTCTCCACCACCACGTCGGCGCCGGTTTGGGCCAGGCGCCGGCGCAGCCTTGATATCGTGACGTGCAGGGCGTTGATGCCTGTGGGCTCGCCGCCCAGGGCGGCGACCAGCCGTTCGAGCGTCAGCACCTGGGTGGAATGGCGCAGGAAC
>DATJKV010000636.1:0-5654 GCA_035491155.1 Magnetospirillum sp.
GCTCCGGGATAAGCTGAAAAGCTTCGCCATCGACCATGGCGTGGTGCTGTGAGCATTATCGACCTCTCCTGAGAGATGGTTGCCATTTTGCTCATGCTTTTGATACACACATTCCGGCCGATTGTTTCCCCAATATTTGACGGGAAGGGTCATCCATCGTGGCCAGCAGCACTCAAGACAATGTGACTTTGGCGCAGGGCGCGCCGACCGTGGCGGTGGGCCAGACCCTGAAGACCGCCCGTGAACTGATGGGCAAGGACATCGGCGAGGTCGCCGAGCATCTGCGCATCCGCCAGCCCTTCCTACAGGCGCTGGAGGACGGACGCCACAAGGACCTGCCCGGCGGCACCTACGCCATCGGCTTTCTGCGCACCTATGCCGAATTCCTGGGCCTGGACGGCGAGGAGATGGTGCGACGCTTCCGTGCCGAGGCGGCCGGCGAGCTGGACGCCCGCTCGGAACTGGTGTTCCCCTCGCCCGTGTCGGAAGGCCGTATCCCCGGCGGCGCCGTGCTGTTCATGGGCGTGATCTTCGCCGGCCTCGCCTATGGCGGCTGGTACTTCCTGTCGTCGCGCTCCAGCACGGTGGCCGAGATGGTGCCGCCGCTGCCCGACCGCTTGGCCTCGGTGCTGCGTCGCCCAGCCACGGTGACCGGCGAGGCGCCCAAGCCGGTGGAAGCCGCCCCCAAGCCCGACGAGACCACCACGCCCAAGTCCGAGGACGCCCAGGCTCCCGTTCCCACCGGCGCCGGCAAGGAGACCGAAGTGGTGCCACCGGCCGAGGAGGAGGAGGCCAAGCCGGCCCCCGCACCCCAGGCTGTCGGACCCCAGACCGCCGTTACCGCCCAGCCCCCCGCCCCGCCTGCCCCTCCGGCCAAGCCGGAAGCACCCAAGGCGGAACAGACCAAGCCAACCGCCGCCAAGCCCGAAACGGTGAAGCCCGAGCCTACAAAGCCCGAGGCGATCAAGACCGAGGCCGCGAAAGCCGAACCGGCCAAGGCCGAGGCACCCAAGCCGGAAGCGCCGAAGGCGGAGCCGGCCAAGACCGAACCTGCCAAGGCCGAAGTCGCCAAGCCCACCGCCGACGCGCCCAAGCCTGCGGAACCTGCCAAACCGGTGGAAGCGACCAAGCCCACCGAGGCGGTGCCCGCCAATGCACCGGCCCCCGCTGCTGCCCCGGCCGCCGACACCCCGGTGCCCGACGGCAAGGTGATCGGCCAGGAGCACACCGATGCCCGCATCGTGCTGAAGGCCGCTGCCGACGATTGCTGGGTTCAGGTGCGCGAGATGGACGGCCAGTTGCTCCTGTCGCGCCTGCTGCGTCGCGGCGACAGCTACATGGTGCCCAACCGCCCCGGCCTGACCCTGATGGTCGGTAACGCCGGTGCCCTGGACGTGCTGGTGGACGGCAAGAAGGTCCCGGCCCTCGGCAATACCGGCCAGGTTCGCCGCGATATCAAGCTGGAGGCCGACAAGCTGCTGGCGCCGTAAGGCCCGGTTCTTCGGAAAAAGAGAAACCTCCCCAGCTCCTGCAGGGGAGGTTTTTTATTAGGCCTCACCCGTCATGGCCGGGCTTGACCCGGCCATCCATGGGTGCCGTCAGGCACGATGCCGGATGGACCCGCGTGGATGCCCGGAACAAGTCCGGGCATGACGGCTATCGTCAGCGGGTCGAGCAATCTCAGGCGGGGCAGAACAAGCCGGCCGGCGACTGCGTGAAGATTTCGCACCCCTGGGCGGTCACGCCGATGGAGTGCTCGAACTGCGCCGACAAGGACTTGTCCTTGGTGACCGCCGTCCACCCATCGGCCAGAATCTTGGTCTCGGCCTTGCCCGAGTTGATCATGGGCTCGATGGTGAAGAACATGCCTTCCTTCAGCACCAGGCCCTGGCCCGGCTTGCCGAAATGCATGACGTTGGGCGGCTCGTGGAAGACACGGCCCAGGCCATGGCCGCAGAAATCGCGCACCACCGAGAAGCGGTGCTTCTCCACGTGGGACTGGATGGCCCAGCCGATGTCGCCCAGGGTGACACCCGGCTTGACCAGCTCGATGGCGCGCATCAGCGCCTCGCAGGTGACTTCCACCAGCTTGCGGGCCTTCACGCCCGGCTTACCGACGTAGTACATGCGGCTGGAATCGCCGTGCCAACCGTCGACGATAGGAGTGACGTCGATGTTGACGATGTCGCCGTCCTCCAGCTTCTTCTCGCCGGGGATGCCATGGCAGACCACGTGGTTCACCGAGGTGCAGATGGAGCGCGGGAAACCGCGATAGTTCAGCGGCGCCGAGACGCCACCGCGCTCGGCGATGAATTCGGCGCACAGGCGGTCCAACTCGGCGGTAGTCACACCGGGATGCACGTAGGGGCCGATGAAATCCAACGTCTCGGCAGCCAAGCGGCCAGCCTTGCGCATGCCCTCGAAATCATCCGGGCCGTGCAGGGTGATGCGGCCCAATTCGCGTTCTTCGCTTTCCATAATGCTTAGTTCCCGGTGCCGCCCAGGCGTTGGAGCGGCCGTCCTTGCAAAAGTGTGGCTTCCGTATAGCAGATTGCCGCCGCCGCGTCGCCAATCCTCGCCGAACGTATGCTATATCGGGTCCGCATGGCGCGATGACAACGCCGGCTCGGCCAGCTCGACCGGCAGCGGCCCGCCCACCGATATCCCGTCCAGGCTCATGCGACAGGTATAACAGATCGCCTCGACTCCATCGCGCATGGCGGCTGCCAATCCTGACGCATAAGTTGGATCGATGTCGGCGGCCGGGCGAAAGCCGATGCAGTCCTCGCGCTGAACCAGATACAGCATCACGGCGCGGCCGCCCTCGGCCACCACGTCGCGCAGCTCCAGCAAATGCTTGGCGCCGCGCACCGTCACCGCGTCGGGGAACTCGGCATGGGGCCCGCGCTTCAGGTGGACGTTCTTCACCTCCACATAGCAGGGCGGCCGCCCCGCCCCTTCCAGCAACAGGTCGATACGCGAGTTCTTGCCGTACTTCACCTCGCGCCGGATGGTGTCGTAGCCGGCCAATTCGGGAATGGCACCGGCGGCGATGGCCTCGGCGGCGATGGCGTTGGGCCAGGCGGTGTTGACGCCGACCAGGCAGCCGTCCACCCGGCACAGCTCCCAGTTCCAGGCCAGCTTGCGGTTGGGGTTCGAGGCCGGCGACAGCCATACCTCCATGCCGGGCGCGCTGGTGCCCAGCATGGCACCAGAATTGGCCACGTGGGCAGTGACCTCTTCGCCGCTATCCAGCAGGACGTCGGCCAGGAAACGCTTGTAGCGGCGGATCAGGCTGCCGCGCACCAGGGCAGTAGGAAACTTCATCAGTCGAAATTGGGCTTATTCAGCACGTCGGCCAGCGAGGCCTGACCGCTGCCGGGCCGCAGGGGCTGCTGCTGGGTGGGATGGGGCGTCCAGGCGGTCATGGTCAGCACCTGGAAGGTGGCGGGCACCCGCCCCTTCTCGTTGGCGAAGCGCTGCTGGTAGAGGTTAAGCGCATGCAGCAACGTGGCGCGGCGGGTCAGCGTCTTGCGCTGCTCGGCCACCGCATTGGTCTCGCCCATACCGCGCAGATCGGCCAGCAGGCGCATGGGGTCGGCATAGGCCACCGCCACGTCGTCCCCGTCCACCACCGGCAAGGCGAAGCCGGCGCGCTGGAGCAGGCGGCCCAGGTCACGCACGTCGGCGAAGGGCGAGACGCGGGGGCTCAAGCCCCCTTCCTCGGCGATCTCGGCTTCGGCCAGGCACTGGCGCAGCTCGGTCAGCGTGTCGCCGCCCAGCATGGCGGCCAGGAACAGCCCGTCGGGTTTGAGCACGCGGCGGATTTGCACCAGGGTGCCGGGCAGGTCGTTGACCCAATGCAACGACAGGCACGAAATCACCAGATCGAAGCTGTGATCGGCGAACGGCAGCCATTCCTCGTCGGCGGCCAGCGTCGGTCCGCCGTGGGCGGCGGCGCGGGCAGCCATGGCGGGCGACAGGTCGCACTGCACCAGCGTCTCAATGCCACCACGGCCGTTCAGCGTGTCGGCGATCTCGCCGGTATGACAGCCCAGGTCCAGCGCCAGCGGAAACTTGCGGGTGACGTCGGCCAGGCGGTCGGCCAGACGGTCGGCCACCTCGCGCACCAGGAAGTCGTGGGCGGCGAAATGCGGCGCGGCTCGGTCACGGCGCTTGCGCAGCAGCGAGCGGTCGAAGATTCTGATGGGGTCGGCCATGACCGGTTTTATGGCATGGCCGCTTGGCCCATGGGAAGAAACAATCGGAAGCACCAATCATGGTCGGCACCATGCTGTTGCGGCGGGCTTTGGACGCGGTGCTGCCGCCGCTCTGCCTGTGCTGCGGGGCGGTGGTTGCCGAGCCCGGCAGCCTATGCCCGCAATGCTGGTCGGCGGTGAGCTTCTTAGGCCCACCCTGGTGCCCGGCCTGCGGCCATCCCTTCGACCTAGACCCCGGAGCGACCGACGATACCCTGTGCGCCCCCTGCCTGGCCAAGCCGCCGCCGTGGCGTCGGGCCCGCGCGGTGTTCCGCTACGACTCTTCCTCGAAGCCGCTGGTGCTGCGCTTCAAGCACGGTGACCGGCTGGAAGGCGCCGGGGCGTTTGCCCGCTGGATGGCCCGCACCGGCGACGAACTGCTGGCCGAGGCCGACCTGATCGCGCCCGTGCCGCTGCATCGCTGGCGCCTGCTGGCGCGCCGCTACAACCAGGCCGCCGTGCTAGCGGTGGCGCTTGCAAAGCTATCCGGTGTTGCGGTCGCGCCCGACCTGCTGGTCCGAACACGGCGCACCCCGGCGCAAGGCCACCTGAACCGCGAGGAGCGCAGAAAAAACGTCCGGGGCGCCTTCGAGCTGCCACTCCGACGGGCGGCCAAGGTGGCCGGCAAGCGGGTGCTGCTGGTGGACGACGTGCTGACCACCGGCGCGACCCTGGGCGAGTGCTCACGCGTGCTCCTGGCCGCCGGCGCCGCCAGCGTCGATGTGCTGACGCTGGGCCGGGTGGTGTTTGGCGAATGAACGGCTATATTAGTGCCCAGTTTCCGCAGGAGTTCCCGATGGCCGATATCGAGATTTACACCACCAAGGTTTGCCCCTACTGCGTCCGGGCCAAGCGGCTGTTCGACAAGAAGGGCGCGTCCTATCGGGAAATCGACGTCTCCACCGACGACGCCCTGCGCCTGTCCATGACCGAGCGGGCCGGCGGCCGCCGTACCGTGCCGCAAATCTTCATCAACGGCGAACACATCGGCGGCTGCGACGACCTGTATGCGCTGGACGCCGCCGGCGGCCTGGATTCCAAGCTGGGGGCCACCGCGTGAACCCGGTGTTCAAGGCGGCCTGCCTGCAGGTCAACGCCAGCAACGACCTGCAGGCCAACATCGACGTCGCCATGAACTTCGCGGTGGAGGCCCGCGCCGCCGGCGCCGACCTGATCCTCATGCCCGAGAACGTGGCGATGATGGAATGGGGGCGCTCGAACATCGTGCTGAAGGCCATGCCCGAGGACGACCATCTTGCGCTCAAGGCCTTCCGCGAGCTGGCGCGCGAGCTGAACTGCTACATCCACACCGGCACGCTGCACGTGCTGCTGGACGGCGGCATGGTGGCCAACCGCACCTATGTGCTGAACCCCAACGGCGTCGCCATCGCCAAG
>DATJKV010000637.1:0-2021 GCA_035491155.1 Magnetospirillum sp.
CCAGGATTTGCGGTAGGCGTCGAACCGCTGGCTGAGGTTTCCCATCTCCGCCTGGAAACGCTGGGCAACCTCGCGCAGGCGGGTGTCGCCCAGGGCTTGCGTGCGGGGATACAGGCTGTTGTCTTCGATGGCCAGGTGCACCGAGAACTTTCCGAACAATTCGCGCACTACGGCCGCGACCGGATTGGTGTCGGCGGCGACCGCCGCCGGGTCCAGAAAGGCCTCGATGCGAGCAACGATGGCGCGCAGCTCCTCGTGGTGCTGACGGTAGGTCTCGGTCTTGCGCATGGTCTTCTCCGTGGTCTCGTTCGGCCAGGAGAATATCCGAGTACGCCGCTAGGTTAAATTGACGCTCATCAAGCTGCGTAAGCCTCTAATACCATTGTGCAGCACTCGGTTTTTCGGTGCTTCGGGTTAGAAATGGTAGCCCACCTTCACCATGGTCAGCCAGTTGTCGGTGGAATCGCCCGCCGCCCACTGGTAGCGGCTTTCGATGCCGAGCAGCATGTGGCCTTCCACATAGGTGGCCGAGGCGCCCAGCTGGAGGGCGGCGCTGTTGCTGACATTGCGGCCGTCGGCCCACAGGTAGCCGATGCCGGGGCCGGCGCCGAGCCACAGGTTGCGCTGGGTCTGGAACACCCAATGGGCGTTCCATTCCACGGTATCGAGCCGCAGGCCGTCATGGTCGGCGTGGTTATACGACACCATGTGGCGGACCTTGCCGATGATGGGGTCGGTCAGCGGGTCGTCGACCGACACCTCCAGCCCGAAGGCGGGAGCGGCATCGGCGCCCCTGACGTCGGTCTGCCAGGCTCCGCCCTTCAGGGCGATGGCCAGGTTGGGGGCATACGGGGCGTCGCCCCCGCGCGCCGGCAGGGCGGCGGCCAGGACGATCATTGCGGCAGTAGCGGACAGGATGAAGCGGCGCATGGTCATCCTCCTTCGGATGGTGGCCGTTACTCCTAATGATATGCCCCTTGCCGCAAGGGTTATCCAGGCCCTGTGCGCATGGCTGGCCCTTACGCTTTGACGGGCTCGGTGGTTCCCGCGCCCAGCGGGCGCTGCATCATCAGGCTGTCCACCCAGCGGCCGAACTTCCAGCCGACCGCCTCCAGCTCGCCCACTTTGTGGAAGCCGCAGGCGAGGTGCAGAGCCGCCGAGCCCGGATTGTCGGCGGCGCCGCCGCCGATTACCGCCACCATCTGGCGATAACCCATCGCGGTGGCACGCTGCACCAACGGCTCCAGCAGGGCGCGGCCGATCCCCAGCCCGGTGCGGTCGTGGCGGACATAGATGGAATCCTCCACCGTCCAATCGTAGGCGGGGCGGGTGCGGTAGGGGCCGGCATAGGCATAGCCCACCACCTCGCCGTTCAACTCGGCCACCAGCCAGGGCAGGCCTCTGTCCACCAGAACCTGGCGACGGCGGGCCATCTCGGTTTCCGACGGCGGTTCCAGCTCGAAGGTGGCGGTGCTGGTGCGCACATGGTGGGCATAGATGGCCGTGATGGCAGCCAAATCGGCTTCGGTGGAGGGGCGGATGACGATCAGGCTCATAACCTCCTCGGGCGGATGACGCGTCCAGGGTACGCCCTTGGCCGAGGGGGGAACAAGCCATTGGTCGCGCTGTTCGCGGAAGATGGAGCCCCTATCCGACTTACTGGTGGTGTTCGCCATGTCCGGCCGCCGCTTGGCGCTTCCAGCCGATGCGGTCGCCGAATTGGTACACGAGCCCACTCTGGTGCGCGCGCCGGCCATGCCGACGATGGTGGCCGGGGTGTTTTCGCTGCGCGGCCGGGTAGTGGCGGTGCTGCGTCTGGATCGATTGCTCGAGCTGCCCGCCCCGGCCACGGGGCCGTTTCGTGTCTTGGTTATACTGTCGGAGCCCAACGACGGCTGGGCCTTGCTGGTCGAACGGGTCGAGGCGGTGGTGTCGGCCGGCACGCTGGAACCGGCGCCGAGCGGGACCGCTTTTGACGATTGTGTGGCCGGGATGGCCCCCCTGCCCGAGGGGGCGGCGCC
>DATJKV010000638.1:0-9542 GCA_035491155.1 Magnetospirillum sp.
GTCCCACACGATGTCGCCGTTGTCGCGCCGGGTGGGGCGGCTTTGTCCGCGCAGCCAGCGGCGGCGGCCGTCGCGGCCCAGTGCCGCCACCTCTTCCTCGAACGGCTCCATGGTGCGGGCCGAGCGGCCCAGCGCGGCGAGAAAGCGCTGGCGCTCGTCGGTGGAGAGCGCGGTCATGAACAGCTGGGCGTCGGCCATCAGCTCTTCCGGCTCCAGGCCCAGGAAGTCGCGGCAGCCCTCGGAGACATAGGTGAAGTCCAGCCGGCCATCGGACCGCAGCACCCGCTGGAACACCATGCCGGGCATGTTGGCGGCGATGGCGCCCAGGCGCTGCTCGGTCTCGCGCAGCGCCGCCTCGGTGGCCTTGCGGGCGGTGATGTCGCGACCGATGCTGACGAACAGCCGGTGGCCCTCCATGCGCACTTCCGCGGTGGACATCTCCAGCGGGAAGGTGCCGCCGTCCTTGCGCAGGCCCACCAGCTCGCGCGGGCCGCCGCCCACCAGGCCGCCCGAAATATCCAGCAGGTCGCCGCACATCGTGTCGGGGTGGCAGTGGTGGCCTTCCAGCAGCACGGTGAAGCACTCGCCCGCCAGCTCGGACGCGTTCCAGCCGAACAGGCGTTCCGCGGCGGCATTGGCCGCGTCGATGGCCCCGGTTTCGTCCAGGATCAGGATGGTGTCGGCGGCATGCTCCATCAGCATGTCCAGCCGGAACTCGGCACGGCGGCCCTCGGTGATGTCGATCAGGGCGCCGTCCCACACCACCGCTTCGCCGTCCCGGCGCGGTTGCGATGCGCCCTTCAGCCAGCGCACCTCGCCGGTCTGGGTGATGGCGCGGAATTCCTCGAAGCAGGGAGACAGCTCTTGGGCCGAGCGGCGGATGGCGGCCAGATGGCCGTCGCGGTCGGCCCAGTGGACCACGTGCAGGCAGCCCTGGGCGTTGACCGCCATGGCCTCGGGGGCATAGCCCAACACGCCGTTCAGGTTGCCGCAGAAATGGGTGTAGGACAGGGCGCCGTCGGCATCCATGCGCCGCTGGAAGGCGAAACCCGGCAAGCTGGAGACGATTCCGTCCAGGCGGGCCGCCACGTCCTCGGGCGACTCGTCCCGGGACACCGCGCACGCGCCGACGGCGCCGCTGCCAGTCCTGGCCGTCTTGTCTTTGGTGTGCTTCGCCTCGCTCACCCGACTACTCCCACCACGGGCGCAATCCCTGTGCCCGGACGAAGGATGGTAAAGGCCTTACCTCGTCCTGGCAACGGCGTACAGCTTAAGGGGAAAATCACCTACCGGAGGGTTTAGGCGATCTTCTTACGGAAGTATGCGATGGTGCGGTCCAGGCCGGTTTCCAGGTCCACCTTGGGCGCCCAGCCCAGCAACTCGCGCGCCTTGGTGATATTGGGCTGGCGCTGCTTGGGGTCGTCGGCCGGCAGCGGCTGGAACACCAGCTTGGATTTGGAGTTGGTCAACCGCAGCACGGTCTCGGCCAGCTGGATCATGGTGAACTCGCCCGGATTGCCCAGGTTGATGGGCCCGGTCACCTCGTCGCCCGAATCCATCAGGCGGATGAAGCCCTCCACCAGGTCGTCGCAATAGCAGAACGAGCGGGTCTGGCTGCCGTCGCCGTAGATGGTGATGTCGCGGCCTTCCAGCGCCTGGACGATGAAGTTGGACACCACGCGGCCGTCATCGGGGTGCATGCGCGGGCCGTAGGTGTTGAAGATGCGCGCCACCTTGATGCGCAGCTGGTGCTGGCGGTGGTAGTCGAAGAACAGGGTCTCGGCGCAGCGCTTGCCCTCGTCATAGCAGGCGCGCGGGCCGATGGGGTTCACCGAGCCGCGGTACTCTTCCACCTGGGGATGAACCTCGGGGTCGCCGTACACTTCCGAGGTCGATGCCTGGAAGATCTTGGCGCCCACCCGCTTGGCCAGACCCAGCACGTTGATGGCGCCGTGCACGCTGGTCTTGGTGGTCTGGACCGGATCACGCTGGTAGTGGATGGGTGAAGCCGGGCAGGCCAGGTTGTAGATCTCGTCCACCTCCACGTAGAGCGGGAAGGTGACGTCGTGGCGGATCAGCTCGAAATATGGGTTGCCCATCAGGTGGGCGATGTTGTCCTTGGCGCCGGTGAAGAAATTGTCGACACACAGCACATCGCAGCCCAGCGCCAGCAGACGCTCGCACAGATGCGAACCCAGGAAGCCGGCACCACCCGTGACCAGGACACGCTTGCGACCATATTTCATCGAGCACCTCGAAGGACATATTCAAGGAAGGTTCTTATTCCCCTTGGGGAAGGAGGGCAAGTCTCCCTATCGGGTATCGTGCCCGTCCGCAGCCGCTCGCGAGTCGACTCATGTTGACTCTGGCAGGCCAACGGGCGTAAAACCCCACCCTCTCCAGGTTTCCGGGAGAAAACCGCCACCATGGTGGCCCGCCAGTCCGCGAAGGTACGCGCACTGGCGCGTTTTCGTTTGGGGCGACTCGTAAGGAGTTTCGATGTTCGAGTCCTTGAGCCAACGTCTGTCCGCTGTCTTCGACAAGCTCACCGGTCGCGGTGCGCTGTCGGAAGCCGACGTGACCGAGGCGCTGCGCGAAGTCCGCGTGGCCCTGCTCGAGGCCGACGTCGCCCTGCCGGTGGTGAAGGATTTCGTGGCGCGCGTGAAAGAGCGCGCCGTCGGCCAGGATGTGGTGAAGTCGGTCACCCCCGGCCAGATGGTGGTCAAGATCGTCCATGACGAGATGGTCGCCACCTTGGGCACCGAGGGCGTCGAACTCAACCTCAATGCCGTGCCGCCCGCCGTCATCCTGATGGTCGGCCTGCAGGGCTCGGGTAAGACCACCACCTCGGGCAAGCTTGCCATCCGGCTGAAGAAGGACCGCAAGAAGGTCCTCTTGGCCTCGCTCGACGTCTACCGCCCCGCCGCCCAGCAGCAGCTGGAGATTCTGGCCAAGCAGGCTGAAGTCGGCTCGCTGCCGATCATCATGGGCGAGATGCCGGTGGCCATAACCAAGCGCGCCCTGGAGATGGGCCGCAAGGAAGGCTACGACGTCGTCATTCTCGACACCGCCGGCCGCCTGCACATCGACCAGGAGCTGATGGCCGAGGTCGCCGCCGTGCGCGACGTGGCCAAGCCGGTCGAGACCCTGCTGGTCACCGACGCCCTGATCGGCCAGGACGCCGTCACGCTGGCGCGCGAATTCAACGAGAAGGTGGGCGTCACCGGCATCGTGCTGACCCGCGTGGACGGCGATTCGCGCGGTGGTGCGGCGCTGTCCATGCGCGCCGTCACCGGCCGCCCCATCAAGTTCCTGGGCATGGGTGAAAAGCTCGACGCCCTCGAGGTCTTCCATCCCGACCGTATCGCCGGCCGCATCCTCGGCATGGGCGACGTGGTGTCCCTGGTCGAAAAGGCCATGGAGACCGTCGATCAGGAAGAGGCCGAGAAGCTTGCCAAGCGCATCGAGAAGGGCAAGTTCGACCTCAACGACATGCTGTCGCAGTTCCGCCAAGTCGAGAAGATGGGCGATCTCAAGGGCATCCTGGGCATGATGCCGGGCATCGGCAAGATGGCCGCGCAGCTCAAGGACGCCAAGATCGACAATAAGATGGTCGGCCGCCAGAAGGCCATCATCCTGTCCATGACCGCGGCCGAGCGCAAGAACCCGGACCTCATCAAGGCGTCGCGCAAGAAGCGCATCGCCGCCGGCTCCGGTGTGTCGATCCAGGACGTGAACAAGCTGCTCAAGCAGCACCAGCAGATGGCCGACGTGATGAAGAAGGTCGGCAAGCTGGGGCAGAAGGGCTTGATGCGGCATGGGCTGGGCGGGCTGCTGCCCCCCGGCATGAAGGGTTTCGGTCGCTGATTGGCGGCCGGGTTGGTTTGAAAGTTTTGCTTAGAGGGAAGTTGGAAATATGGCTCTGAAGATTCGTCTCGCCCGTGGTGGCGCCAAGAAGCGTCCGTTCTACCGCATCGTGGTGGCCGACGCCCGTAGCCCCCGCGACGGTCGCTTCATCGAGAAGATCGGCACCTACAACCCGCTGCTGCCGTCGGACCACGCCGAGCGCCTGACGCTCGACGCCGACGCCGTCAAGAAGTGGCTGGCCGTTGGTGCCCAGCCGACCGACCGTCTGGAGCGCATCTTCGCCGCCCAGGGCCTGGTCGCCGCTCCGGTCCGTCCCGAGCAGACCAAGAAGTCGGCTCCGAAGGCCAAGGCCCAGCAGCGCGCCAAGGAAGCCGCCGAGAAGGCCGCTGCCGCCGCTGAAGAATCGGCCGCCGAGTAAGGTGCGATGGCATCCCGTGTGTGCGTCGGCGCCATCGTTGGCGCCCATGGGGTGCGCGGTCAGGTCCGCGTCAAGAGCTTCACCGCCGAGCCGGCCGACGTGGCCGCCTATGGACCGGTGGAAAGCGAGGACGGGGCCAGCCGCTTCAAGCTCAAGGTGATGGGCGAGGCCAAGGGCCTGGTCATCGCCAAGCTGGAAGGGGTCAACGACCGCAACGCCGCCGAGGCGCTTCGAGGGGTGAGGTTCTACGTCTCCCGCGAGCGCCTGCCTAAGACCGACGAGGACGAGTTCTTCTACTCGGACCTGGTCGGGCTGAAGGCCGAGGCGGTGGACGGAAGCGTGCTTGGCACCGTGCGCGGTGTGGCCGATTTTGGTGCTGGCGAACTGCTGGACATCGGATTGGCCGCGGGAGGGAGCTTGATGGTTCCCTTCACCAAGGCGGCGGTGCCGGTGGTGGATGTAGCGGGGGGCAGAGTGGTGGTGGAACCGCCGGTCTACGCCCCGGACGAGAAAGACGAAGTGGGTCAGGAAGGGGATCAAGGTGACTGACGCGTGGCATGCCACGGTGCTCACCATCTTCCCCGAGATGTTCCCGGGACCGCTGGGCCAGTCGCTGGCCGGGCGGGCCTTGGAGAAGGGCACCTGGCGACTGGATGCGGTGAACATTCGCGATTTCGCGACTGACAAGCACCGCTCGGTCGACGACACGCCCTTCGGCGGCGGCGCCGGCATGGTCATGCGTCCGGATATCCTGGACGCGGCCATCAAAGGTGCCGGCGGGAGCGGGCCCCTGATCTACATGACCCCGCGCGGGCGGCTGATGGATCAGCCACTGGTGCGGGAGTTGGCGGACGGACCGGGTGCCACCATCCTGTGCGGCCGCTTCGAGGGAGTTGACCAGCGGGTGCTGGACGCGCACGGCGCGCTCGAGGTCTCCTTGGGCGATTTCGTGCTGTCGGGGGGAGAACTCCCGGCCCTGGTCCTGCTGGACGCCGTCGTCCGCCTGTTGCCGGGAGTGCTCGGCAACAAGGAGACGCTGGCCGAGGAAAGTTTCGAGTGGGGGCTGTTGGAATACCCCCACTACACCCGACCCGCCGAGTGGCAGGGGCGGGCGGTGCCCGAGGTTCTTGTCTCGGGTCACCACGAAAAGATACGCGACTGGCGCCGTCGTCAGTCCGAAGATGTAACCAGGACACGCCGACCGGACCTGTGGCTCCGGTATGCCTCTGCCAAGGATAGTGAGGGCAAGTAGATGAACATCATTCAGCAGCTCGAGCAGGAGCAGATCGCCAAGCTGACCGAAGGCAAGTCGATCCCCGAGTTCTCTTCGGGCGACACCGTCAAGGTCAACGTGAAGGTGATCGAAGGCAACCGCGAGCGCGTGCAGGCCTATGAGGGCGTGTGCATCGCCCGCAAGAACGACGGCCTGAACAGCCACTTCGTCGTCCGCAAGATCTCCTACGGCGAGGGCGTCGAGCGTATCTTCCCGCTCTACTCCCCCAACATCGCTTCCATCGAAGTGATCCGCCGTGGCGACGTCCGCCGCGCCAAGCTGTACTACCTGCGCGACCGCCGCGGTAAGTCGGCCCGTATCGCCGAGCAGACCACCGGCTATTCGGCCAAGGTGTCCGCCGCCGAGCGTGAGGCCGCCGCCGCCGACAAGGCCGCCGCCCTTGAGGCCCAGAAGGCCGCCAAGGCCGCCAAGGCCGAGGCTCCGGCCGAGGAGTAAGCCCGGATGGGCCGCGTCGACCACGGCGTGGCCCTTCGGATGCACCTGCTGCCCCGCCTTGCTCCGGTCACCTGGGAATCCCCCGGGTGACCGGGGCTGCGGGGTTTCGCTATAAAAGCGACACATACGGCGGAAGCGTTTCCGCCGCACTGATTTCTCATCAGTAGGAAGACCCGATGTCCAAGCCGCGTACTCTGTTCGACAAGATCTGGGACGCCCACCTGGTGGACGTTCAGGACGACGGCACCTGCCTGCTCTACATCGACCGCCACATGGTTCACGAAGTGACCAGCCCGCAGGCGTTCGAGGGACTGCGCATGGCCGGCCGCAAGGTCCGTCACCCGGAAGCCACTCTCGCCGTTGCCGACCACAACGTCCCCACCACGGACCGGTCGAAGGGCATCGAGAACGAAGAGTCCCGCATCCAGGTCGAGACCCTGGAACAGAACGCGCGTGATTTCGGCGTCGAGTACTACCGCATGGATGACATCCGCCAGGGCGTCGTCCACATCGTCGGCCCCGAGCAGGGCTTCACCCTGCCCGGCACCACCAACGTCTGCGGCGATTCGCACACCGCCACCCACGGCGCGTTCGGTGCCCTGGCCTTCGGCATCGGCACCTCCGAGGTCGAGCACGTGCTGGCCACCCAGACCCTGGTGCAGAAGCCGGCCAAGAACATGCGCATCACGGTGAACGGCAAGGCTCCGGCCGGCGTCACCGCCAAGGACATCGTGCTGGCCATCATCGGCAAGATCGGCACCGCCGGCGGTACCGGCTACGTGATCGAGTTCGCCGGCGAGGCCATCACCTCGCTGTCCATGGAAGGCCGCATGACGGTCTGCAACATGGCCATCGAGGGCGGCGCCCGCGCCGGCCTGATCGCCCCCGACCAGACCACCTTCGACTACGTCGCCGGCAAGCCGCGCGCCCCCAAGGGCGCCGCCTTCGAGGCCGCCGTCGCCTATTGGAAGACCCTGTTCACCGATGCCGGCGCCAAGTACGACGCCGAGGTGGTGCTGAACGCCGCCGAGCTGGTTCCGCAGGTCACCTGGGGCACCTCGCCGGAAGACGTCATCCCGATCACCGGCACCGTGCCGGTACCGGCCCAGATCAAGGACGAGGGCAAGCGCAAGGCGGTCGAGCGTTCGCTGGAATACATGGGCCTGGAGCCCGGCATGAAGGCCACCGACATCAAGGTGGACGTGGTGTTCATCGGTTCGTGCACCAACGGCCGCATCGAGGACTTCCGCGCCGCCGCCGAAGTGTTCAAGGGCCGCAAGGTCGCCGCTGGCGTGCAGGCGCTGATCGTCCCCGGTTCGGGTCTGGTCAAGGAGCAGGCCGAGGCCGAAGGCCTGGACAAGGTCTTCATCGAGGCCGGTGCCGAGTGGCGCGAGCCCGGCTGCTCCATGTGCCTGGCCATGAACGCCGACCAGCTCAAGCCCGGCCAGCGTTCCGCCTCGACCTCGAACCGCAATTTCGAAGGCCGTCAGGGCCGCGGCGGTCGCACCCACCTGGTCAGCCCCGCCATGGCCGCTGCTGCTGCGGTGACCGGCAAGCTGACCGACGTGCGCTCGCTGTAAGGGGATCGGAAGATGGAAAAGTTCACTGTTCTGACCGGCGTCGCAGCTCCGCTCCCGATGATCAACGTCGACACCGACATGATCATCCCCAAGCAGTTCCTGAAGACCATCAAGCGGACCGGTCTCGGCAAGAACCTGTTCGACGAAATGCGCTATACCCTCGACGGCAAGGAAGTGGCCGAGTTCGTGCTGAACAAGCCGGCTTACCGCTCCGCCAAGGTGCTGATCGCCGGCAATAACTTCGGCTGCGGTTCGTCGCGCGAGCACGCCCCGTGGGCCATTGCCGATTTCGGTATCCGCTGCGTCATCGCCCCGTCGTTTGCCGACATCTTCTTCAACAACTGCTTCAAGAAGGGCATCCTGCCCATCAAGCTGCCCGCCGAGCAGGTGGAAGCCCTGATGAAGCAGGCCGAGAACGGCGCCAATGCCACCTTCACGGTGGATTTGGAAAACCAGGTGGTGGTCGCTCCCGACGGCTCGAAGACGGCGTTCGAAGTGGATTCGTTCCGTAAGCACTGCCTGCTGAACGGCCTGGACGACATCGGCCTGACCCTGCAGAAGGCCACCAAGATCGAATCCTTCGAGGCCGCCCGCAAGCAGTCCTCGCCCTGGCTGTAAATGCAAGAACCCACCCACGAAGAGATCGCTCTTTGGGCGAGGGCTTTTCGATCTGCCCGCTTGGATGAAGCCAAGCGGGCGGATTTGGGTGGTTTTTTTGATGGAAAGGAGTTGATCGCTCTTTTCCACGTTGTTCGCTCAGAGTCCGACAGATCAGCCGCCCTAATGGTTACCTCGTATGTCGAGGAAATTCTGAGGCGAGCTTATGTAATGCATCTTTCGCCTGACGTTGAGGGTGGCGTAAAGGAACTGCTCGAAGGCAGTGGTCCTTTATCAACATTCTCCAGCAGAATAAAGATGGCGCATGCGCTTGGATGGATTGAGAAAAAACAGGCGTTTGAGATAAATCAGCTTCGTAAAATACGAAATTGCTTCGCTCACGAATTTAAGATTAATTCGTTCTCTGATCGCCCTGTAATTGATCATATTTCCAATATCGATAAATATGAAAAAACTCTTATTGATGTGGTGCAGGGTGAAGGGGAGGAAATAAAGGCTTCATTGAAGCCGCGCGAGATCTTCTCCCTACGCGCCCTTGGCCTGCTGGCAAATGTCATCATTATGCTGGGGACCGCCCATACGTTGATTGGTAAGGGTCTGCTCCCTCATGAACTTGTAGTCGATGGCCATCTAAATATAGACGAAGCTGCCCCAATATTTAGACAGGTCCACTACTCGTCCGCCTTGATCGCTCTTAGCATCATTCAGCCCTGATTGGGGCCGATTTTTAACATAGGAAAAGGATACGCAAATGGCCGCCAAGAAGCTTCTCATCCTGCCCGGCGACGGTATCGGCCAGGAAGTGATGGTCCAGGTCCGCCGCATCATCGACTGGATGGGCAAGAAGCGGAATGTGGAGTTCGACATCACCGAGGGCCTGATCGGCGGCTCGGCCTATGACGTGCACGGCACCCCCCTGTCCGACGAGACCCTGGCCGACGCGCTCGCCGCTGATGCGGTGCTGCTGGGCGCCGTGGGCGGCCCGAAGTGGGACGACCTGCCCTTCGACAAGAAGCCCGAGCGCGGCCTGCTGAAGATCCGCAAGGAGATGGGCCTGTTCGCCAACCTGCGTCCGGCCACCGTGTTCGACGCCCTGGTGGACGCCTCGACCCTGAAGGCCGACGTGGTCTCGGGCCTCGACATCATGATCGTGCGCGAGCTCACCGGCGGCCTCTATTTCGGCCAGCCGCGCGGCATCGAGACGCTGCCCAACGGCGAGCGCAAGGGCGTCAACACCCTGACCTACACCACCAGCGAGATCCAGCGCATCGGCCGCGCCGCCTTCGACCTGGCCCGCAAGCGCAACAAGAAGCTGTGCTCGGTGGACAAG
>DATJKV010000639.1:0-6814 GCA_035491155.1 Magnetospirillum sp.
AAGCGCGGCCCGCGCCACGCCGGTCAGAACGACACCGGGAGCACCAGATCGACGGCGAAGCTCCACTGGTCGCGGTTCTGCAGATCGTTGAAGGCATTCGTATCGGTGAGGGTGCGGTCGTAACGCACTTCGGGGCGAATCATCATCCCGTCCACTTGGGCAGGCAGCCCCTGCGGCTTGAGGGTCGCGCCCAACGTCAAGGCACCATAGGTGGCCCTGGTGCCGGGGATGATGACATTCTTCTCGGTGAGCTGGCCGCGCTCGACGTTGACGAAATCGCGGTTGCCGGGGAACGCCGCCACGAAGAAGTGGTTGGGGTCCCAGAACACCTCGCCTCGAGCCGCCAGCGACAGCCACTCGTTGACCGCGTAGACGCCGTATTGGGCGACGCCATAGCCCTGGGCGTGATTGAGGTCGTCCTTGATGTAGTTCAGTTCGGTGGTCAGCGTCAGCTGGTCGGTCGCCTTGTAGATGGCGGTGATGTCGCCGATGGTGCGGGCGGTATGGTTAGCGTTCGGCGACCCATTGGGCCCGCGGCTGGGATCCTCGGGGCCGAAATGGGCAAGGCCCAGAAGGGTCAGGTCGCCGTTCAGCAGGTTCAACCCCAGACCGGCCATGCCCGATATCCGGTCATTGTTGTCGCCACGGTCACCAATCGTCGTGTTCACACCGGTATCCACCCCCAGGTAGACGTCTACCATGGGCGAGACGTGGCTGGTGGTGAGCAGGCCGGTATGCTTGTACGGCAGGCCGAAGTTGAAGATGTAGGAATGGGAATAGAAGGTATTGCCGTTGGCGGGAATGACCTCGGCGCCCATGGGGGTGGTGAACAGGCCGAGCTTCGCGTCGACGCCACCCTCGAACAGATGCGGCATGTGGCCCTGCAGGTTGGCTTCGGTGATGTCGAACTGGTTCCGGGCATCCGGATTATGGTCGAAGATCCCGATGAAATGGGTATAGCGGGCATCGGAACCGTAGAAGCCTTGCGCCTTGAAGCCCCAGTCATAACCGGTCGCCTTGGGGTCGAGGTCCTTCTGGGCGGTCAACATCAACTGATTGAGCACCACTTGGTCATTCTTGTCGGTCAACAGGTGGCCGAAATTGGTGTTGCTTTCCGGAGAGTGGTTGGTGGCGGTGATACCCGCATTCAACAGGCCGGAGAATTTTATGTCACTGGCCTCCTGCGCGTAGGCAGTTCCTGCCATCAGCGCCAATACGGAAGCGGTTGTAAGGCGCAGAAGCGATGCGGTCATGTGTGTCCACCCATTATTTGTGCAAATCACGAAGTGCACAATAACACGGCAAACGGCCGGCGCCCATATAGATTCATGACGGCGTGACTAAACCTTCGGCCAGCGTCCTGGGCCGAAAGATATTGGACAAATTTTCCTGGATAATCAGGCTGCTATGTTACGGCCAGGCCTCGGCCAGGCGCGGCCCCAGCCGCAGCGCGCCGACTTTCATCGCCAGGCCGGTGCGATCATCGGTTTCAACCATGACGCCACAGATGGTCCCCGGACCATCGGCCGGAGACAGGCGTTCGCCAGGAATCTTGCGGACGAACTTGTGGATGGCGGCATCCTTCTTCATGCCGATGACCGAATCATAGTCACCGCACATGCCGGCGTCGGTCTGGTAGGCGGTGCCGCCGGGCAGGATCTGGGTGTCGGCAGTGGGGATGTGGGAATGGCTGCCCACCAGCAGGCTGGCGCGCCCATCCACCGTGTGGCCCAGGGCCATCTTCTCGCTGGTGGCCTCGGCATGGACGTCGACGATGATGGCGTCGGCGCCGCCCGCCCCCAGACGGACACGGGCCAGTTCGCGCTCGACCGCGACGAAGGGATCGTCCAGCGGGTCCATGAACAGCCGGCCCATGACCTGGACCACCATCACCTTGCGGCCGCGCGGCAGGGAATACACCCCCACCCCCTTGCCCGGCGTGCCGGCCGGATAGTTGGCCGGGCGCAGCAGGCGCGGGTCGCCGTCGATGTACGGCATGATCTCGCGCTGGTCCCAGGAATGGTTGCCCAGCGTCAGCACGTCCACCCCGGCGGCGTAGAACTCCTCGCAGATCTTCGGCGTGATGCCGAAGCCGTGAGCGGCGTTCTCGCCATTGACGACGACGAAATCCAGTTCGAGCCGGCGGCGGATTTCCGGCAGTTTCTCGACCACCGCGTCTCGGCCGGCACGCCCCACCACATCGCCCAGGTAAAGAAGTCTCATGCTGCCCTCGGGGTGATCAATTCGCTTTGGGTGGCGATGGCATCCAGGCGCTGGTCGTGACCGTCGCGCGGAACCGCCGCCACTTCCTGGGCGGCAAAGGCCAGGCCGATAGCCCTAACCTGGGCACTTTTCCGCAGGCTTTCCAGCGTGCGGTCATAATAGCCGCCTCCGTAGCCGAGGCGGAAACATTCGCGGTCGAATGCCAGCAGAGGCACCAGCACCGCCTGGGGCACCACAGCAGGCGCCGAGGCCAGCGGATGCCAGGTACCGTGGCGGCCCGCCTCCAGCGCGTCCCCCTTGGAGAAGGCGCGGAAGTCCAGCTTCTGCCCCGGCGCCGTCACCACCGGCAGCGCCAGCCGGCAGCCGAGTTGGGCGAGCCGGCCCATCAGCGGGCGCGGGTCCAGTTCGTCGCCCATGGGCCAGTAACCGCCTACCAGCACCCCGTCCAGCCCCAGAAGCGGCGCCAGGGCGGCGACAGCCTCGGCCGCCGCCTCGCCCGCAGCGAGGCAGGCCTCGCGGCGCACCGCCACCTGGTGGGCGCGCATGGCTTTCTTGAGCTGGGGAAGGTCGGAAGCGATAGTCATGAAGGGATGTGGAGCGGCGCCACCTCGGCCGTTGGCGTTGTAAGTCCTCCGTGGCCTGACTAATCAGGTGGGCGCCATATGCCGGGACCAAGGGACCCGGCAGGGACAGCTCCCTAGAGGATCGGTATCGCCCCAGGGACATTAGCTGCCTGACGCACCGCGCAGCAGACCGCTCCGCCCTATAGTTAGGCTCTTTCCAGGCGGTCCGCAATGCCCTCGATGCGGGCGGCCAGGGCCTCGATCCCTTCCGCCAGCTTGACGTCGCCGTCCAACGCGGCAGCCACGTCGCCGCTGGCGGCCTTCAACTGGTCGCGGCTGTCCGCCAGCTCGTCGGCCAGCATCAGACTGACCATGACCAGAAGGCGGGCGTCGGGGACATTGCCGATCTGCTTCAGCAATTGCTGGGCGCGGTTGTCCACCTCGCGGCCCAGTTCGCCGACGCGGGCAACCTGGGAATCGTCGCAGGCGATCTCGTAGACGCGGCCGCTGATGGTTAGATTGACGACGGCCACAATCCTATTCCTCCAGCAGGGTGCGCAGGCGGTCGATGGCGGAATCCAAGCGCTGGGCCACCACCCGGGTGGTCTCCTCCATTGTCGCCTGCTGGTCGCGTGCATCGCGCAGCTCGCCCGCCAGCAGCAGGTCGCCCGCTCCAACGCGGGCGCTGGCCGCTTCCAGCCGGTCGATGGCGGCACCTAAGCGCTGCACCGCGGCTTGGGTGCGGCTGAGGCTGGCCGAAGATTGCTCGGACAAAGCGTCCCCCGAACATTTTCCAATTGCGGTCGAAGGTTAGGGCCGAAGCCTTGATGTGTCAACGCAAGCCCGCCTTGACAGGTTCGACCTCGCCGCTACGCTGGAGTTTCGACCGTTTCGGAGACCGCCCCATGCGCCGCCTGCTGGCCCTGCTGATCGCCCTTGCCGCCCCGATTGCCACCTCCTGGCCCGCTTTGTCGGCCGAGACGCCGCAGACCAGCCGGGGACAGAGCGTCTATGTGCCGGTCTATTCGCACATCTGGCACGGCAATCTGGATACCAAGGGCAATCCGCAGACGTTGTTGCTGTCGTCCATGCTGTCCATCCGCAACACCGACCCGTATGACGGCATGACCGTGCGCTCGGTGCGCTATTACGACACCGCCGGCAAGCTGATCCGCGAGTACATGGCGGGGCCGGCACGGCTGGGCCCCATGGCCTCGACCGACGTGTTCGTCGAGCACAAGGACAATGCCGGCGGCACCGGCGCCAACTTCGTGGTGCAGTGGACCGCCGAGCGTCCCATCAGCGCCCCGGTCATCGAGGTGGTGAACGCCTATTTCTTCGGCCCCCATTCGCTGGCCTTCACCAGCCCGGGCAAGGTCATCGCCGAAGAGGGCAAGTGACGAATTTATCGTGAACCGGGCCATCCGCATCCATTCGCTGGAACACGCCCGCGCCGCACTGGACGCGGCCGGCGGGCACCCGGTCACGCTGGTCAGCCCGCCCTCGGCGGCATCGTTTCCCGGCATCGGATGGTGGCGGCAGCTGGTGGCGGCGGCGCGACAGGAATTCCCCGATGCCCGCTTCGACGCGGCGCTGGATTGCGGCCCGGCCACCGGAATGGCGTTGGCGGCCCTGCGCACGGGGTGCGGGCCGGTCTGGGTGCAGACGGATGCGATGGTGCTGGCCAAATTGGCCGACATGGCCGAGCAGGTCGGCACCAGGGCGGAATACGGGGGGAACGCCCTTGACCTGCTCGGCATGTCGGAGCCCAGGCAATGCTGCCGGGACTGGCTGGGGACCTAAAGCCGAAGGTTGGGGGAAGGCCTTCAGGTCCCCGCCCTTCCCTGCCGCCGTCAGGGGATAGCACCAGCGGCAGGGGATCGGCAGGAGCTTACTGCTTGACGGGTTCGGCAGGCTTGGCGGTGGCAGCCTTTTCGTGCGCCTTCTTGTGCTCCTTCTTTTCGTGCTTCTTGTCGACCTTGGTGTCGGCGGCCTTCTCGGCGGCGGGGGCGGTAACCGCCGGCTTCGCCGGCTCGGCCGGAGTGGCCGGGGTCGCGGTCTGGGCCAGCGCCGCCAGCGGCATCAGCGAGGCCGAAACGAGAGCGGCGGCGAGGATACGGGTGACGCGCATGGGAGAGTTCCTTTTCTTCGGCCGGCGGGCCATCCCGTCGGTAAGACAGATATTCCCAATCGCCGGTGGCGGGATTAGGGACGGATTGTGATTCTTTCGAGGCAGGGCGTACCTCTCATGCGCGGGGTCGAAAGCCGCACCGGGCGTTGCCTTTCCGCCCCAGCCCTTCGCTTGGCCGCCATGGAATTGCCGTATTCCGCCAAAGCGGTTGCGCCCTAAGGCCCAGTCGTGTTTCAACGGTCGGCAAAGCCGCAACCGTCCAGCCGCAAGGGGCCACGACCATTTCCACCAATTCCGCCTGCCGCCTTTACCTGATCACCCCGCCGGCCATCGAGACGCCGTATGAGTGGGTGAATACCTGGGAGGCTGCCCTGGACGCCGACGACATCGCCTGCGTGCAAATCCGCCTGAAGGGCCTGGCCGACGACGACCTCGCCCGCCTGATCGACGTGCTGCGCCCGCCGGCCCAGAAGCGCGGCATCGCCGTGCTGCTGAACGACCGCCCCGACTTGGCGTTCGAGACCGGCTGCGACGGCGTCCACATCGGCCAGGAGGACGGCACCTACGCCGAGGCGCGCAAGGCGGTGGGCGACGGCATCGTCGGCGTCACCTGCCACAACTCGCGCCACCTGGCCATGGAGGCCGGCGAGAAGGGGGCCGATTACGTGGCCTTCGGCGCCTTCTTCCCCACCTCGACCAAGGAAGCCAAGCACCAGGCCGACGTGGACCTGCTGCACTGGTGGTCCGATCTGTTCACGGTCCCGTCGGTGGCCATCGGCGGCATCACCGTGGACAATTGCCGCCCGCTGGTGGAAGCCGGCGCCGACTTCCTGGCGGTGTGCGGCGGCGTCTGGAACCACCCCGAAGGCCCCGCCGCCGCCGTGAAGGCCTTCAACCGCGCCATCGCCGGCGGCTGATGCGCAGGATCTGCGTCTTCTGCGGCTCCAGCAGCGGCACCCGCCCGGTCTACGCCGAGGCGGCGCGCGCCGTCGGCCGCCTGATCGCCGAAAGCGGGCTGGGCCTGGTCTATGGCGGCGGCCATGTCGGCCTGATGGGCGAAATGGCCGATGCGGCGCTGGAGGCCGGCGGCGAGGTCATCGGCATCATTCCCGAGGCGCTGAAGCGCATGGAAGCCGGCCACACGGGCGTCACCGAGCTGCGGGTGGTGGACACCATGCACGAGCGCAAGGCCATGATGGCCGAGTTGTCCGACGCCTTCATCGCCCTACCCGGCGGCATCGGCACGCTGGAGGAACTGTTCGAGGTGTGGACCTGGGGCCAGCTGGGACTGCACCCCAAGCCGCTGGGCTTCCTGGACGTGGCCGGCTATTACGACCACCTGCACACCTTCCTGGACCATTCCGTGGCCGAAGGGTTCCTTAAGCAACGCCACCGCGCCATGGTGGCGGTGGAGTCCGACCCCGCCCGCCTGCTCGCCCGGCTGGCCGCCTACCAGCCGCCGGAGACGGTGCGCGTGGTCGGCAAGGATACCGTATGAAATAGTAAATTCTTCCCGGTTGACAGGCCCAACCGAGGGAATTATAAAGCGGCCTCCCAAGCGGGAACACTGAGCCACCGGCTCTTCCCGCGTGCAAGAAGATGGGCGATTAGCTCAGCGGTAGAGCACACCCTTCACACGGGTGGGGTCGCAGGTTCAATCCCTGCATCGCCCACCATCTTCTTCAAAAACGACGACCTCCGGCAGGCCACCTTCGGGTGGCCTTCGTCGTTTCTGCACCAAACCGCATGATGAGCCCGGCGCTCCCACCCTCCATCGCAGCCGCAACCGCGATTATTTCCTGGCGCGCCAGCGCCCGAGCGCGCCTACCCCCCTTGAGGAGTGGAAAGGAGTGTTAATTAAGGATTATCACGAATGGACCAGGCCATAGCACGAAGG
>DATJKV010000640.1:0-2176 GCA_035491155.1 Magnetospirillum sp.
GATGTCGCGCGTCTTCTCGAACACCACGGTGGAGATGACGTTGAAGATGCCGAAGCAGGCCACAATCAGGATGGCGCTGACGGTGGAATACATGATGGCGTTCTGGATGATGAAGATGCCCAGCACGTTGCGCGACTGTTCCTGCCACGGCTCGGACCGGTAGCCGAACTGGCGTTCGATGCGGGCGGCAAGATTGGCGGCGTCCTCCACGTCGTCCAGGCGCACGTTGACCCGGTTGATGACATTGGCGCGGTTGGCCAGGATCTGCGCCTTCTTCAGCAGCACGTAGGTGTCGAAATTGTCGATCAGGGTGATGCCGCTGCGGAAGATGCCGACCACCTTCATTTTCAGCACCACGCCCACCGGCGAGACCACACTGATCAGGTCGTCCATGCGAATGCCGGCGCGGCTGGCGACGCCTTCACCCAGGATGATGCCGTTGGCGGTGGTGTAGAGGGCATCCAGGGTATTGCCGGCGATCAGGTCCTGCTCCAGGTGGGTGACCCGGCGCTGTTGCTCGGGGACGATGCCGGTGACGTTGGCCGATACGTCCTTGCCGCCGAAGCGCAGCAGGATGTTGCCGGTCAGCGTCGGCGCCACGTGCACGCCCGGCTCTTCTTCCAGCACCGCCAGCATGTTGCGCGCGCCTCGGATACCGCGGACTTCCTCCAGCGGCTTGACGTTGCGCAGGTCCACCGCGCCCTCGCCAAAAATCTGCTCCACCGGCTGGCGCGGCGGGGTGCGGAACTCGTCCTTGACGATGATGTGGGGCTGGATGTTGATGATGCGGTCGACGAAATCGCGCTGGAAACCCTGCATCATCGCGGCGATGGCGATAAAAAACGCCACGCCGAGGGCCACTCCCGATAGCGACACCAGGGTCTGGCGCCGCCGGTGGGCCAGGTGTTGGATGGCGATGTCCAGGGGCAACGGCAGCGCCATGGCTAGCCTCTATGGCGCGGGCCGCACCCGCTCGCCCGGTTTCAGGCCGGCAGGCGGGTTGGCGATGATGGCGGCGCCCTGGTCCAGGCCCGAGATGATCTCGACCCGGGTGCGGCCCTTGATACCGACGGTAACCGGCTTCGCCGCCGCCTGATTATCCTCCACCACGAACACCTTGCCGTTCACCACCGCGGCCGCGGGCACCAGCATGGCGTCGGCTTTCTCGGCGGTGACGATGTTGACCTCGACGGTCATACCCACCAGCAAAGGGGTGTCGTCGGGCAGGGTGACGCGGACGCGGAATGTCTTGTTGACCGGATCGCCCTTGAGGGTGACGCGCCCCACCTGGGCCTCGAGCACCCGGCCGGGGAAGGAATCCGCCTTGATCAGCACTTTCTCGCCGGGCTGGATGCGGGGGATGTCCTCTTCGTCCACGTCCACGGTCAGGCGCAACGGACGGGGCCTGCCCACCCAGAACAGGGCATCGTTAAGGCCCACTACCTCGCCTACCTCGAAATCCCGGCGCAGCACCACGCCGTCGATGGGCGAGGTGACCAGCAGGTCGGTGCGCCGCTGGCGGGCGGCGGCGATGGCGCTGGTGACCTGGTTCAGCTCGCTCTTGTCCTTTTCGTAGGCGTCGCGCGAGCGGATGCCGCGGTCGGCCAGGACTTGGCTGCGCGCCATCTGCTCGCGCCAATAGGTGGCTTTCGCCTCAAGCTCGGCTACTCGGGCGCGGGCCTCGCGATCGTCGAGGCGGGCCAGCGGCTGGCCTTCGTGCACGGTGTCGCCCTCGCGCGCCAGGATTTCGGCGATGCGGCCGGGAATGATGGCCGACACCCGGGCCCAATATTCCGGTTCGACCACGCCGGTGGCATAGACGGCCTCAACCGCCGGGCCTCGCTCGGGGCGGACCACCTCCAGTTCGCGGGCGCCATTGCGGGCGTACATCACTCCGCCGCCGGTAAGGGCGGCAAGCAGCAGCAGAACCCAGGGCAGGCGGCGCAAGGGGCGGCGGTTCATGTGCCGATTTTGCCGTGTGCCGGGGGCAGCGCCAACAGGTCCTTCAGGTTGCCCCCCAGGGTGGTACGGTGGGAGGCGCACGTCTGCTCGATCAGCGGCTCGATTTTGGCGCGCCAGGGCGAACCGCAGGCGATGTCCTGATCGAGAGCGAGTTCCAACTCCAGGGCGATGATCAAATCATCCAGGCTGGCGTGTTCGAGGTCGCGGGCCAGCA
>DATJKV010000641.1:0-12269 GCA_035491155.1 Magnetospirillum sp.
CGTTACCGTCGCCGTTCCAGTTGTTCATGTTTGAGGCCATGGTTCCGGTGGACCAGGCATAGCGCTCGTACAAATTGGGCGAGCGGGTCTTGCGGGCGTAGCCGCCCTCGAAAGAGGCGGTTTTGTCGTGCTCGTAGCGCAGCAGGGCCGTCAGGTCGAAATTCACGTCGGTGCGGGCACGGTCCAGGCGGTTGAAGGCGGCCGCATCGGCGGCATAGGTGGCGCCGTTGTTGTAGCCTTGCACGTTGTCGGTGTTCATCCACACCGTGTCGTTGCGCGCGCCCAACAGCGAGGACCATTGGTTCGTCCACTGGGCCTCCCACTCGGCGAAGGTGCCCAGCCGGGTGCGGCGGCCGTCGCGGATGTTCCAGAAGTCGTTGGGCGCCATGCTGGTGCCGGGCACCGGCGGCCACCAGTCGTCCAGGGTGAAGCGGTGCAGCTCGTTGCCCACACGCAGGGTGTCGCGTGGGTTCAGCGGGATGTCTGCCTTGACCGAATAGCCGATGTCGTCGGCCTCGGTATTCATGGGCATGTTGTTGCCCTTGATTTTGTCGAGGAAGTTCATCTCGTGTCTGACGCCCTGCCAATAGGCGCGCGTCTCCAGCGTGCCCCAGGTGAAGCGGCCGTCGTAGCGGGTGTTGACGAACCAGCCTTCGTTCTCGGTCAGGTCCATGCGCTGGTTGGGAAAGCCTTCGTAGGGGCTGAACTGCCAGCCCGCCTGCACCGCCAGCAAATCGCCGTCGTGGCGGGCGGCCAGGGTCACCGCGTGGTCCTCCTTCTGGTACTTGCTGGTGCGCACCGGTTCGTTGTCGCCGCCGCGATGGTAGTCGCCCGCGTGGCTCCACGCGCCGGCATAGTTCATGCTGACGTCGTGGGTGGCGGCGGTGACGTCGCCTGCGGCGGCGATTCCGTGGCTGGTGCTGCGATAGGCCGTGGACAGGCGGCCCGTGGTGAGGAGGTTTTCCGAGCCCTCGGCGAAAATCGGCGGGCGCGATTCCACCGCGATGGTGCCGCCGATGCTGTCGCCGCCGTTGCTCACCGGGGTGATTCCGGGCAGCACCTCGATGCGCCCCACGATCGTGGGGTCGGTATAGGACAGCGCCGGGTTCATGTGGTTGGGGCAGGCCGAGGTGATGGTCATGCCGTTGACCACCTGTTTGACGCGGTCGTCGGCCAAGCCGTGCAGGGCGGGCAGGCTGGAGACGCCGCCGGCGCCGTTGTACAGGCTGACGCCGGGCACGTCGGACAGCAGGCGGGCGGTGTCGCTGGTGGCGGCACGCTTGGGCTCCAGATCGCGGCCGGACAGCACGGTGGTGCTCATGGTGTCGGGCCTTTCGGCCGGGGCGATCACCGGGACTTCCGGCAGTTGGTAAACCTCCTCGGCGGCGGTGGGCAGCGCGAGGGCAAGGGTGAACAGCGCGCTCGAAGCACGCAGGATGTGTTTAGGCATGGATATTCCCCAGGCCCGGACGGAAACCGGGCGAGCAATGGCGTTGGCCGCCGCAAGGGCGGCCGGTTTTTCAGGACGGGAAGGTCAGGCCTGGGGAGGGGCGCGGGGATAACCCAGCCGCAGCGCGGGTGCGACCTGGACCAGTTCGGCATCTGCCAGCGGCGCGCGCGGCAGCGGCTGGACAAACGGCACCGGCACCAGCGCCGCCTCGGGCGTGAGGATGGCGCCGTGGCAGAGTGGCAGGCACGAGGCGCAGAAGCCGTTCTCGGACGTATGGTCGGCACTGACGGGAGTGCCGTTGCGGTCCACTGCCGCCAAGCCGCCGGCGGTGCATATGATCAGGTGATCGTCGGCGTCGGCGGTGGCGGTCTGGGCCGGCAGCGCGCCGCCGGCCACCACGTTGAACAGCAGCAGGACCAGGCCCAGCCAGGATACGAACTTGCGCCGGACCCGTCCCAGGGACGGGTTGCCGGTGCGATCATAGAACCTTTGGCGCAGCCTGTTCGTCATAGGCGAACAGTGCGATCGTCAGACTCAACTGTCAATTGGCTTAGATCAAGCCGAGCCGGCGCAATTCCTCCGCCATTTCCGGCGGCGGTTCCTCATATCCGGGGAGCCGGTCGCGTGGCGCATCCTCGGGCTTGAGATAGCGCCAGCCCTGGAACGGCTTGGCCGGGCGTAGCTCGACCTCGACCACCTCGGGATCGAGGATCAGGCGGCAGCGCGGACGTCCCTCGTCGTCCTGGTCGGTCTCCACCGCCAGCACGCGCTGGCGGGCGGCGACCTGTCCCTTGACCACCCAATAGATGGAGCCGCCGTCGGTCAACTCGTGCTCCCGCTTGGGCGTCATGCGGGTCAGGTGGAAGACATGGCCGAACGTGCGCAGGCGCTCCGTCTGGAAATTCTTCAATGCCTCGACGCCGTCGCAGCCGACGGCCAGCTTGATCAAATGGATCAACGTTCTGCTCTTACGGTTGTAAACTCGAGTCTGAAGTCATACCTCGATGGACGAGGTCACCCGTGTTTTATCCCATCCAGAGGAGAGAGGGCATGATGAAGATTGTCGCCGCGCTGGGTCTGGTCGCCTTGCTTGCCGGCTGCGCCGGTCGCGACGAGCCGGAAGGTTCGTTCCTCGACCCGGTGTGCATGCGGGACGGTTCGGTCGCCTTCCGTCAGCTTGCCAATGACAAGGGCGATTATAACAAGCCCGTCGCGAGCAAAGCCTATTGCCCGTGGAACCAGCCGGCCGCGAAATAGGCTGGTAGCGTGGAACGGGGGGCGGCAAGCCCCCCTTTTCTCGACACCCATCAGCGCTGTGTGGGCATCCATCCCTTGACGGCTTCGGCTTCGGTGGCCGATATCCTTCCCATGACGCCGCAGCCGAAAAACCTGTTCTCCTATCCCCGCTACCGTGCCGACCGCCCGGCGCCGTTCCTGCCGACCAGCCGCGCCGAGATGGACGCGCTGGGGTGGGATAGCTGCGACGTGGTGCTGGTCACCGGCGACGCTTACATCGACCATCCCAGCTTCGGCATGGCGATCGTCGGCCGTCTGCTGGAGGCGCAGGGTTTCCGCGTCGGCATCATCGCCCAGCCCGACTGGCAGGGGCCCGAGCCGTTCCGCGCCCTCGGCAAGCCCAACCTGTTCTGGGGCGTGACCGGCGGCAACATGGATTCCATGGTCAACCGCTACACCTCGGACCGCCGCATCCGCTCGGACGACGCCTACACGCCGAACGCCGAGGGCGGCAAGCGGCCCGACCGTGCGCTGCTGGTCTATGCCCAGCGCTGCCGCGAGGCGTTCAAGGACGTGCCCATCGTGCTGGGCGGCATCGAGGCGTCGCTGCGCCGCATCGCCCATTATGATTACTGGTCGGACAAGGTGCGCCGCTCGGTGCTGGTGGATGCCAAGGCCGACATCCTGCTTTACGGCAATGCCGAGCGGGCGCTGGTGGAACTGGCGCACCGGGTGGCCGCCGGCGAGAGCCCGCGCGCCATGACCGATTTGCGCGGCGTGGCGCTGCTCCGCGACCGCGTGCCCGACGATTACACGGTGGCCGACTGGAGCGACCCCGAGCCGGCCGAACTGCCGCGCGCCAAGGGCGACAAGGCGGTGGTGCGGCTGCCGTCCTATGAGCAGGTCGCGGCCGACCCGGTGCTGTACGGCCATGCCTCGCGCATCCTGCATCAGGAGGCCAATCCGGGTAATGCCCGTGCCCTGGTCCAACGCCACGGCGACAAGGAATTGTGGCTAACGCAGCCGCCGATCCCGCTGACCACCGCCGAGATGGACGGCGTCTACGACCGCCCCTATGCCCGCGCGCCGCACCCGTCCTATGGGGATGCCAAGATCCCGGCATGGGAGATGATCCGCTTCTCGGTCAACATCATGCGCGGCTGCTTCGGCGGCTGCTCGTTCTGCTCCATCACCGAGCACGAGGGGCGCGTCATCCAAAGCCGGTCGGAAAGGTCGATCCTGAACGAGATCGAGGCCATCCGCGACAAGACCAAGGGCTTCACCGGCACCATTTCCGACCTGGGCGGCCCCACCGCAAACATGTGGCGGCTGAACTGCAAGGACCCGGAAATCCAGGCGGTGTGCCGCCGCCCCTCTTGCGTCTATCCCGACATCTGCAAGAACCTGGAAACCAACCACGACCCGCTGATCGCGCTGTACCGCAAGGCGCGCGCGGTGAAGGGGGTGAAGCGCATCTCCATCGGCTCGGGCGTGCGCTACGATCTGGCGGTGAAAAGCCCGGCCTACGTCAAGGAACTGGTGGCCCACCACGTGGGCGGCTATCTGAAGATCGCCCCCGAGCACACCGAGGACGGTCCGCTGTCCAAGATGATGAAGCCGGGCATGGGCGCCTATGACCGCTTCAAGCAGCTGTTCGAGCAGGCGGCGCGCGAGGCGGGCAAGAAATACTACCTGATCCCGTATTTCATCGCCGCCCATCCCGGCACCACCGACCGCGACATGATGAATCTGGCCCTGTGGCTGAAGCGCAACGGCTTCAAGGCCGATCAGGTGCAGACCTTCCTGCCGTCGCCCATGTCGCTGTCCACCGCCATGTACCATTCCGGGCGCAACCCGCTGGCCCCCATCCGGCGCCAGGGCGGCGAGGAGGTGTTCTCGGCCCGGGGCGAGCGGCAGCGCCGCCTGCACAAGGCTTTCCTGCGTTACCACGATCCCGACAACTGGCCGCTGCTGCGCGAGGCGCTGAAGGCCATGGGCCGCGCCGACCTCATCGGCCCCGGCCAGCACCAGTTGGTACCGGCCAACCAACCGTTCGGAAATGGGGCGGCAGTCAAGGCCAAGGGGCGGCCGTTCATGACCCAGCACACCCGTCCGGCTGGTGGAAAACCCAAGCGCAGCCGCTAGTTCCAAGGACTTAGGTCGGCGTAGTTCCTATTACCCGGATACGCACCTTTTCAAAACGCCCCGGGTCCCTGCACAATGGTGATATACCGATTGGGCGGGCAGGGCGTTCCATGAAGATCCGCAATTTCTTCTTCCTGTGCATGGCCGCGGTGGCGGCCCTGTCCTTGTTCACCGCATCTGGGCTGGTGATCGACGCCATGCGCGATCGCGCCAAGGTCAGCGCCGCCCGCGACATTGCTGTGGTGCAGGGCACCCTGCTGGACTTGGCCGAGAAGGTCAGCCTGGAGCGCGGCCTGCACAACGTGGCGCTGGCGACCGGCAAGGACGTGGCGGCGGACGCCGCCGCCAAGCTGGCGCGCGAGCGTGAGGCCACCGACAAGGCCTTCGCCGCCACCCTCGCGGTGGCGCCGCCCGCCCATGCCGCCATCGTCGCCGAATTGCAGCGCAAGCTTGAAGCCGCCCGCGCACCGATGCTGCGCGAACTGGCCAAGCCTGGCGCCGAGCGCGATCCGGGTGCCGGCAAGGCGTGGATGGTGGCCAATTTCGCCGTGGGCGATGGCGTCATCGCCGAGGGCACCACGTTGCTGCAGGAGCTCTACCGGCTGAGCGGCGACATCGCCGACTTCGTCATGCAGGCCCATGCGGCGGCCAACCTGCGCAACCAATTGGGCCAGCGCAACACGGCCATGCTCAACGTCATCGCCGACGGCAAGCCCATGACCATGGTGCAGATGGAGCGGCACCACCAGTTTACCGGCCGGATCGAGCAGGTATGGGAGATTATGAAGGCCGAGACGGCCCTGCTGGAGGGTGCCGACACCCTTCAGCCGATGCTGAGTTCCGTGCAGGACACCATCTTCCGCGACGTCGCCGGCATCATGCGCAAGGTCGAGGAAGCCAGTAACACCGGCCAGCCCTACCCCTATGCGCCGGTGGAATTCCGCGACAGCACGGTGGGCAAGTTCGCCATCATCGCCGATCTGCGCCACGCCTATGTGGATCGCGCGCTGGATGCTACCGACCGTCGTCTGTCCTCGCTGAATGGCCGCCTGGCCTTCGCCGTGGCTGTGCTGGCTGTGCTGGCTGCGCTGACCGCCGGAATCACCCTGGTGTTCACCCGCCGGGTCGTGTCGCCGCTGCTGGCCACCGTGGGCACCATCAGCCAGATGGCGGGCGACAATCTGGACGTGGCGGTGCCCGGCCGTGATCGCGCCGACGAGATCGGCGAAATCGGCCACGCGTTGGAAACCCTGCGGCAGAACGCCCTGGCGGCCCGCGCCGCCGAGGCCGAGCGGGCGGCCGAGCGGGGCCGGCGCGAGGAGTTGCGCGGCCGCACCGACGAGCAACTACGCGGCTTCGCCGACCGGGTCGATAGCCTGATGGCGGCGGCCAATGGCAACGTGGCGGCGCTGCGCGAGAATGCCGGTGGCCTGACTCGCTTAGCCCAGCAGGCGGCCGACGGCTCGGCCTCGGTGGCGTCCTCGGCCGACGAGGCGGCGGGCAACGTGGAGGCCATCGCCTCGGCGACCGAGCAGCTGCTGGCCTCCATCCGCGAGATCAGCCAGGTGGTCACCGGCATGGCGACCACCGCCACCCACGCGGTGGAGGAGGCGGCGGCATCCAAGGAGACGGTGAAGGAGCTGACCCACTCGGCCGAGCGTATCGGCGAGATCGTCTTGCTCATCAACGAGATCGCCGGCCAGACCAATCTGCTGGCGCTCAACGCCACCATCGAGGCGGCGCGCGCCGGCGAGGCCGGCAAGGGCTTCGCCGTGGTGGCGGGCGAGGTCAAGGCGCTGGCCAACCAGACCGCCAAGGCCACCGAGCAGATACAGAACCAGGTGGCCGCCATCCAGCGCGGCACCGACGTGGCCTATCGCGCCATCACCGGCATCGACCAGACGGTAGGCAAGATCAACGAGCTGGCCACCTCCATCGCCTCGGCGGTGGAGGAGCAGAACTGCGCCACCGCCGAGATCGCCCGCTCGATCCAGCAGGCCTCGGACGGCGTCAACGCGGTGGCTGGCACCATCACCACCGTGCGCCAGAGCGTGGATTCCACCGAAACTTCGGCCGAGGCGGTCAACCGCTTCTCGTCGGAGCTTGCCGAACAGACCTCCGCCTTGCGCGGCCAGTTCGACCACGTGCTGGAACTGGTGCGCCAGCAGGGATAATTCCTCGCGACCAGGCAACCACGCCGCCTTCCGTCTGTTCACCCCTCCGGTGCAACAGGCGGAGGCGGGCATGCCTCAATCCTTCCTTGATCCCGGCATCGTTGCCAGCCGTCACCGCTGGGCCCTGGCGGCGCGCGGTGCCCTGGCTCTTGTCATCGGCCTGTGGCTGCTTCTGGCCCCGGTGGGCGGCTTGGTGGCTCTGGCGGCCATCATCGCCACCTTGCTGGCGGTGGACGGTGTGGTCGCCCTGGTGGCGGGAATGTGGTCGGAACCGGGTGGGCGGGAGCGCTGGATCGGCGTGGTTCAGGGACTGGCCAGCCTGGTCCTCGCGTCGCTGGCGCTGGCCCTGCCCACCTCGTTGCTGTCGCTGGTGTGGATCGTCGCCATCTGGATGGTGTGGCAGGGCGCCGGTGACGTGATGGTGGCCCGCGTGCGTGGCGGCGAGCCGTGGCTCGCCTCGGGTGGCGCGGTGTCGGTGGTGCTGGGGGTGGTGCTGATGATCCTGCCGGCCATCTTCATGCGCCTGACCGCGGCGCCCAGCCTGGTGACCATGGCCGCCATCGCCATCCTGGTGCGCGGCCTGTTCCTTTTGGCGGCGTCCGGCCGCCGACAGCCCGCTCTTTAGCGCTCTTTCTTCGGAACCGGCCGTCACCGCCCGACGTTGTTACATCCGAGGGGGCGGAGGCGGCGCTTGATGTCGGTGGATACCCTCATCCGGGTGGACGAGCGTGCAAACCGCCTGTCGTGGGTGTCGAAACTCGCTCTTACCCTTGCCTTCCTGCTGGTGATCTCGCTCCTGCGCTGGTGGTTCCGTGAGTGGCTGACGCTGCTGCCCTTCCTGCCCTATTTCCCGGTGGTGGTGGTCTGCGCCGTACTATTTGGCACTGGCTACGCCTACGTGGCCAGTGTGCTCGGCTTCATCATCTCTCTGTATTTCTTCGTGCCGTCCGAACTGACCTTCCTGGTGAAGGGGGAGGCCTTGATTGCCTCGCTCCTGTTCCTGCTGGTGCTGCTGTTCACCGGCTGGTCAGTGGGAACATTGCGTACCTTCTCGGTTCGGCTTTACGCCGCCGAGCGGGCTAAGGCAGTGCTGCTGAGAGAACTCAACCACCGTTGCAAGAACAACCTCCAGATGGTGTCGTCGCTGCTGACCATCGAGGGGGCGCGGGTGAGCGACCCCATGGCACGCAAGGCCTTCGACGACGCCATCAGCCGCATTGCGGTGATGGGCCAGATGCATACCCTGCTGTACCAGCGTGACGCAGCCGAGGCGGTGGATGTGCAGGAATTCGTCGAACGCCTGTGCACAGGCCTGCACGCGTCGTTCGTGGGCGAGCGCCCTATCGCCATCCATTGCCGGGCCGAGTCGTTGCAACTGGACATGGACAAGGCGGTGCTGGTGGGCATCATCGTCAACGAGGCGGTCACCAACGCGCTGCGCCACGCCTTCACCGACGCCCGCGCCGGCACGGTGGACGTGCACCTGAGCATCGAAGAGGGGCGCGCTCTGTTGCGGGTGGCCGACAACGGCGTCGGCATCGTTCCTGTCCCGAGCAAGGGCCTGGGCTCGCGCCTGATCGACATGATGGCGAGCCAGCTGGGTGGCACGGCCGTAATTTGCCCGCTCGAGGTCGGCGGCACCGAGGTGTTGGTGACAATCCCGCTGGCTCAGTCCAGCAGCGCTTCCAGGAAAATCTCGCCATAACGGGCCAGCTTGGCCTCGCCGATGCCGTGGATGCCGCGCATCTCTTCCAGAGACAAGGGGCGGTGGGCGGCCAGCTCCATCAAGGTGCGGTCGGGGAATACGGCGTAAGCCGGGATGCCCTGCTCGGCGGCCAGTTCGCGGCGCAGCTTCTTGAGCGCGGCCAGCAGGTCGTTGTCGTATTCCGCCGGTAGTTGCGCGGCGGCGGTGCGGGCCTTCTTCTTCTCGCGGCTCTTCAGCGCATCCAGGCGGATTTCGATGCGGGCCTTGCCGCGCAGCACGTTGCCGCCGTCCTCGGTCAGGCGCCAGGCGCCGAACTCGGCCAGGTCCTGGGTCATCAGGCCGCCGGCGTAAAGCTGGCGGAAGATGGAGCGCCATTGCTCGCGGGTGCGGTCCTTGCCGACGCCGAAGGTGGGAAGCTGGTGATGGCCGTGGTGCAGCACGGCGTCGCTTTCCGTGCCCACCAGGACGTTGATCAGGTGTTCGGCGCCGAAGCGCTGGCCGGTGCGGTAGATGGCCGACAGCACCTTCTGGGCGTCTACGGTGCCGTCGTAGACCGCCACGCCGTGGATGCACAAATCGCAATGGCCGCAGGGCTCGGTCTGCTCGCCGAAATAGGCGAGCAGGGTCTGGCGGCGGCAGCGCGGCGCCTCGCACAGGGCCAGGAGCGCGTTGAGCTTGGCCCGCTCGACCCGCTTCTGCTCGTCCGAGGCTTGGCTGTCCTCGATCTGAAGCGCGCGCAGGCGCACGTCGCCCAGTCCATACAGCGTCAGCGTGTCGGCGGGCAGGCCGTCGCGGCCGGCGCGGCCGATCTCCTGGTAATAGGCTTCGATGCTCTTGGGCAGGTCGGCATGGGCGACGAAGCGCACGTCGGGCTTGTCGATGCCCATGCCGAAGGCGATGGTCGCCACCATGGTGATGCCATCCTCACGCAGGAAGGCATCCTGGTTGGCCTCGCGCACGCTCTTGTCCAGGCCGGCGTGATAGACCAGCGCGCGGTGGCCCGCCGCATTGAAGGTTTCCGCCAGATCCTCGCAGCCCTGGCGCGAGGCGCAATAGACCACGCCGCTTTGGCCCTTGCGGGTGGACAGGAAATCCAAGAGCTGCTTGCGCGCGCTGTTCTTGGCCGCCATGGACAGCAGCAGGTTGGGGCGGTCGAAGCCGCCGATGAAGATGCGGGGTTCCTGGTCGAACAGGCGACTGACGATGTCGGCGCGGGTGGCGGCGTCGGCGGTGGCGGTGAAGGCCACCGTCTGGATGCCGCCCAGCTCGCGCCGCAGCTCGCCCAGTGCCAGGTATTCCGGGCGGAAGTCGTGGCCCCACTGGCTGACGCAATGGGCTTCGTCGATGGCGAGCCGTGTCGCCCCGGCGCTGCGCAGCAGTTCCACCGTATCCTGCCGCGCCAGCCGCTCGGGTGCCAGATAGAGCAGGCGCAAATCGCCATCGCGCAAGGCGTCGAAGATGCGCCGCTGTTCGGCCGGGTCGTTGGCGGAATTGAGGGCGGCGGCGTTGATGCCGTAATTGGTCAGCTGCGCCACCTGGTCGCGCATCAGCGCGATCAGCGGCGACACCACCACGGTCAGGCCGTTTCCCACCAAAGCGGGCAGTTGGTAGCACAACGACTTGCCGGCGCCGGTGGGCATGATGGCCAGCACGTCCCGGCCGCTCAGGATCGTCTCGATGATGGAATCCTGGCCGGGGCGGAAACCGTCGAAGCCGAAGACGGAGCGGAGGAGCGATCGGGCGTGGTCGAGCATGGCGCCGGATCATACCGAGGCGGATGCGCGTATGCCATGATCTTGCCATCAATCGGACATTGAGGAGGCGCAAAGGGGGTAGAAAGTCCCCTACATCGCATAAATCTCTATGAGTAGAGACGTCCAATGATCCGCAAAGCCGTTCTTCCCGTTGCCGGTATGGGTACTCGTGTCCTTCCCGCCACCAAGGTGCTGCCCAAGGAGCTGCTGCCGGTGGTGGACAAGCCGTTGATCCAGTACGCCGTGGAAGAGGCCGCCGAGGCCGGAATCACCGAGATCGTCCTGGTCACCGCCAAGGGCAAGGAATTGCTGGCCGATCACTTCGACACCTCGGCCGAGTTGGAGCGCCAATTGGAAGCGCGCGGCAAGGCCGAGTTGCTGGAGATCGCCCGCTCCACCTGCCCCAAGGGCGTCACCATCACCACCGTGCGCCAGCCGGCCCCGCTGGGCCTGGGCCATGCGGTGTGGTGCGCCAAGCCGGTGGTAGGCGACGAGCCTTTCGCCGTGCTGCTGCCCGACGACCTGATCCTGGGCAAGCCGGGCTGTCTGAAGCAGATGGTCGAGCAGTGGAAGGAGATGCGCGGCCACCTGGTGGCGGTGGAGAACGTGCCGCTCTCCCAGGTGAACCGCTATGGCATCCTGGATGTCATCGAGGACAACGGCCAGGTGGCCCGTGCCCGTGGCATGGTGGAGAAGCCGGCGCCCGAGCAAGCCCCCTCGACCCTGTCCGTGATCGGCCGCTACATCCTGGAGCCGGTGGTGTTCGACTACCTGGACATGAAGCAGAAGGGCCAGGGCGGCGAAATCCAGCTGACCGACGCCATCGCCGCCACCATAAAAAAGGCGGGCCTGACGGGCTTCCGCTTCCGTGGCACCCGCTACGACTGCGGCAACAAGGCCGGCTACGTCACCGCCATCGTCGACGCGGCCCTGGCTCATCCGGAAACTGCGGCCGCGTTGCATGCCCACCTGGAAAGCCTGATGGGTCGCCGGGTGGCGTGAGAAAAAGGAAGGCGCCGGCCGGGTTCGCGGTGGCCGACGCCTTCCATCCCCCCATCCCCAGGGGATCTCTTACGTATGCAGGGTCTCGCCATGCAGGGCGAGGTCCAGCCCCTCGATCTCGGTCTCCTTGGTCACGCGCAGGCCGATCACCTTGTCGATCAGCTTGAGCAGGCCCCAGGACACCACGCCCGACCACACCACGGTGAACAGCACCCCCTCCAACTGGACCAGCACCTGGCCGGGATTGCCGTCCACCAAGCCGGATCTGTCGGCGCCGCCGATGGCGGCCACGGCGAACACTCCGGTCAGCAGGGCGCCGACGATGCCGCCCACGCCGTGCACGCCGAACACGTCCAACGCGTCGTCGTAGCCGAACATCTTCTTCAGTCCCGACACACCCCAATAGCAGGCCGGGCCGGCGGCCAGGCCCATGACCAGGGCGCCGCCGACGGTGACGAAACCGCAGGCCGGGGTAATGACCACCAGGCCGGCGACGGCGCCGGACACCGCCCCCAGCAACGAGGGCTTGCCGCGCACCAGCCACTCGGCCAGGGTCCAGCTCACCACGGCGGCCGAGGCGGCCAGCTGGGTATTGACCATGGCGATCCCTGCGCTGCCGCCGGCGGACAGGGCCGAGCCGGCGTTGAAGCCGAACCAGCCGACCCACAACAGCGCGCCGCCGGTCATGGTCAGGATCAGGTTGTGCGGCGCCAGGTTTTCGTAGCCCAGGCCCGAGCGCCGGCCGATCATGATCGCGGCGACCAGGCCGGCCACGCCCGAATTGATGTGCACCACGGTGCCGC
>DATJKV010000642.1:0-6158 GCA_035491155.1 Magnetospirillum sp.
GTTGATGAGCAAGGCCGTGCCCGGGGGCGGCGGAACTCCGCACGAGATCAAGCACGCCGTCGATCAGGTGCTGGCATGCGACCGCCACGTTCATTGCAGTCAGCGCCTGCAATGCACCTGGATTGCCGCGGAATTGGCCGAGCAGATCCGGCTCAACGGCCGGTAAACAGCGTCTTGTACCGCATATCCTCTTCCAGGATATGGTCCAGCAGCCAGGATTTCAGGAATTTCGCCATTTCTTCCGTCAGCGTGTCGGCCTGCTGGCCGGCCAAGTGACGGCTGCGGAATGCCATGACCAACTCGCGCAGCCGCTCATGGGCGGCATGGTGGCGGTTCAGGTCGGAATAGTCCCGCGACGACAACTTGGCTTCCTCGCGGGTGAAATGATGGTCAGTGTAATCCATTAGCTCGTCAAAGAGACGGCCAAGCTCAACCGTTGAGGTATTATTCGTCCAGGCATCATAAATCTGGTTGAGAATGTCGATCAGCTTGCGATGGTCGGCATCCAATACCGGCTGGCCGACACTGAAGGACGGATTCCACTGGATGAAAGGCATGGCAGCACTCTTTGGTCTGTGCCATCCACTAATAGGCGTCCGGATGGCGGCTTTGCAAGCCCCGACGAGGCTGGGACGTGCAACCCTGGCATTCTGGGATTGAGTTTTGACCCTAGAGGTGTTGAAGCTCGATGCCGTACTTCTTTAGCGCATAGCCGATCTGGCGTGGCGTCAGCCCCAGCAGCCGGGCTGCCTTGGCCTGCACCCAACCGCAGCGCTCCATGGCTTGGACCAGGCGGTCGCGTTCGGAAAGCTCTTCCGACGGCGGTTCCGGTTCGGCCCCCGAGACGGCGGCCCCCGAGGCGGCGGGCGGCGCAGCCGGGGGTGGGTTGGGGGTGGCGGGAGCAGGGGGGGGAGCCGGGACGGGAGCCGACACAGCGGCAGCGGGTGCTGCCGGCACCGACGGGCGGTTGGTCTTCCACAGCACCGAGGACAGGCAGGTGTCGCGGCGGCACGACAGGTCCATTTCGGTGATCACCGCGTTCTTGCACATGGTGGCCGAGCGGGTGACGCAGTTCTCCAACTCGCGCACGTTGCCGGGGAAATAGCAGCGTTGCAGCCCTTGCAGCGCCTCCTCCGAGAAGGTGAGCTGGCGCCCGTTTTCCTCGTTGAAGCGCTTGAGGAAGTACATGGCGAGCAGCGGGATGTCGCCCTGGCGCTCGCGCAAGGCCGGCAGGAAAATGGGCACCACGTTCAGGCGGTAATACAAATCGGCGCGGAACTCGCCCTTGGCGACCGCCTCTTCCAGGTTCCTGTTGGTGGCGGCGACGAGGCGCACATCCACCTTGATGGTCTTCGAGCCGCCGACCCGTTCGAACTCGCCCTCTTGCAGCACGCGCAGCAGCTTGGCCTGGAACGAGGCGGAGATTTCGCCGATCTCGTCCAGGAACAGGGTGCCGCCGTTGGCCAGTTCGAAGCGGCCCTTGCGCTCGGCCATGGCGCCGGTGAAGGCGCCCTTCTCGTGGCCGAACAATTCCGACTCCAGCACGCTTTCCGCCAGCGCGGCGCAATTGACCTTGACGAAGGGCTTGTTCGCGCGCGGGCTCAAGACGTGGATGGCGCGGGCGATCATTTCCTTGCCGGTGCCGCTTTCGCCCCGCAGCAGGATGGTGGCCTTGGTGGGTGCCGCCTGCTGGACATGACCGAACACCCGGGCCATGGCCTGGGACGAGCCGACGATGTCTTCCAGGCCCTGGACCGGGACGGCCGGCTTGATCTCCTCCATCTGCTTCTGCAGGCGGGCATTGTGCTCCATCAGGCGGGTGCGGTCGGCGGCCACCTTGTGGTGCAGGCTGACGGTTTGGCCCACCAGGGTCGCCACCATGGTGAGGAAGCGCAGGTCGTGCTCGAAGACGTGCCGGGCGCCGTCGTCCCAGCAGCGCTCGACCGACAGCGCTCCCATGGGCTTGCCGGTGGTCTTGATGGGGACGCAGAAGAACGAGACCGATTCGCCGTCGAGGCCGTCGCTCTGCTCCAGGTACGGGGCGAGCAGGGGCTCATCGGCGGCGTCGGGCACCAGCATGGGGATGCTGGTCTGCACCACCTTGGCGACGGCCTCCATGGGGTAGCAAAGCTCGCCCGAGCGGGCCAGCTTCAGCGACATGCCGGCGACGGCGGCGACTTCCAGCTTGTGGCTGTCGGGCTGTTCCAGCACCACGGCGCCGTGGCGCATGCGGAGATAGGAGGACAGGATGTTGAGGACGTCGTGGAGCGCCTTTTCGAGATCAAGGGTCGAGCCCAACACCTTGCTGATCTCGTAGATGCCGATCAGTGGAAGCGCGGTGTCCGATCCAGCGTCGCGAAGCATGCGTGATTCGTCCCGACCCATGATGTGACCTCCGTGGCGATGTGCCGCGGTCTTCGACTGTCCTCCCAGCCAGCCTCGGTTCCTTAGATCAATTCATAGAACACTCACCCGCATGACGCTACTGCCTTGGCGGGTAGTTTTGCCTATTTTTTCGACGAGACCAATTTTTCATCAAGCGGTAGCGCAAGGAACGGGTTGGCGCGCGCCAGTGCCAGCCACGGCGCCATCATGGCCTGCGCCGCCTGGGTCCACAGCGCCAGCGGAGAGGGAAACGGCATGGCGCCGCCCATCAGCGGAAGATGCTGCATGGCTTCTGCCATCAGCGGCAGCGCGGCGCGAAAGTCGGGAGTGGCGTGCAGGTTCAGCGTGATCATCTCGCCGTTGCCGTCGGGGGCGGCCCGGTGGACGATCTCCATTCTCATGTTGGGCAGGTCGGCGGTCAGCTTGGTCTCGTCCATGGCGTTCTCCTGGAAGAAAACACCCTCTCCCGCCCTGCGGGAGAGGGAGGGACCCGTGAAGCGGGAGGGTGAGGGAGTCAAGGAGCATCTCGTCTCCGGCTCCCTCACCCGGCCTTCGGCCACCCTCTCCCGCTGGGCGGGAGAGGGACAACTCTTACTCGGCGTAACCGTATTTGCCGTTCTTCCACACATACATGACGTAGGTGGGCCCGACCACGTCGCCCTTGGTGTCGAAGCCGATGGAACCGATGGCGGTGTTGAACTTGTCGCCCGACTTGAGTTCGGCGGCCACCTTCTTCCAATCGGTGGACTTCACCTTGTCGGCGGCCTGGGCCCACGCCTGAATGGTGGCGTAGGTGTAGAGGGTATAGGCCTCGGGTTCGTAGTTCTGGCTGCGGAAGTACTTCACCAGCTCGGCGTTCTGCGGCAGCAGGCGCGGATCGGGGCTGAAGGTCATCATGGTGCCTTCACCGGCCGGGCCGGTGATGGCCCAGTATTCCTCGGTCACCAGGGCGTCGCCGCCCATCAGCATGGTCTTCATGCCCTGGTCGCGCATCTGGCGCACGATCAGGCCGCCCTCGGTCTTGTAGCCGCCCAGGTAAAGGATATCGACCTTGGCCGCCTTGGCCTTGGTCACCAGGGCCGAGTAGTCCTTCTCGCCGGCGGTGACGGCCTCGTAGAAGGCCTCCTTGATGCCGGCGCCGTTCAGCGCCTTCTTGAACTCGTCGGCCAGGCCTTTGCCGTAGGACGACTTGTCGTGGATGATGGCGACCACCTTGCCCTTCTGCTTGGCGGCGACGTATTCCGCCGCGATCTTGCCCTGGTTGTCGTCGCGGCCGCAGGTGCGGAAGACGTTGGGCAGGCCGCGCTCGGTATAGGTGGGATTGGTGGAGCCGGGTGAAATCTGCAGGATGCCGTTTTCCTGGTAGACTTCGGAGGCCGGGATCGAAGAGCCCGAGCAGAAGTGGCCGGCGACGAACACCGCCTTCTTCGAGGCGATCTCTTCGGCCACCGAGCGGGCCTGCTTGGGATCACAGGCGTCGTCGCCCATGAGCAGATTCAGCTTCTGGCCCATCACACCGCCCTTGGCGTTGATGTCCTCGACCGCCTTGGCGGCGCCGTGCTTGAACTGCTCGCCGAACGCCGCCTCGGAGCCGGTCATCGGGCCGACCACGGCGATGGTGATGTCGGCCCGGGCGGCCGCGCTGGCACCCAGCACGCCGGCCAGGGCCGCGGCGGCGATGGCAAGAGTCTTCATGGTCCTCATCTCCCGCTTCCTCCGTCCTGTTTTCTTTGCAGGTAATCCTGACTGAACGCGCATGCTATCACCCCAGGCACGGGGTGGCATGCCCGTTTTTCGCCCATGCCTAAAGGCTGGTCAGTGCGATCAGCCGCGCTTGCGCCAGGCGAACAGGCCGGCGCGCTCGTACAGCCAGGGATACTGGCCGGCCATGCGGCGCGCCTGGGTCATGCGGTAGGCAGCCAGCGTGATGCCGGTCAGCACCAGGGTATCGAGGAGGAAGCCGCCCGGCGACAACAGGCGACCGCCGAACAGGGCGAAGCCGAGGAAGCGGTCGGCCAGCCCCAAGCCGATTGCGTAGGGGAACACCTGCCACAGCGGCCGCCAGGTGGAGGCCAGCGCCTGGCCGGCCATGAAGGCGCAGCCGCCCATGAAGGCGATGGTGATGCCGACGAAGACGGGGACGCTGTCGATCAGGTTCTCGATCATGCCTGGCTCACTCCGCCTTCCAGGTAGTGGGCGCGGATTTCCTTGTTGGCCAGCAGTTCGGCGCCGGTGCCCGACAACGTCACCCGGCCGTTGACCATGACATAGCCGCGATGGGCCAGCTTCAGCGCGTGATAGGCGTTCTGCTCGACCAGGAAGACGGTGACGCCCTGATCGCGGTTGATCTGCTCGATCAGGTCGAAGATGTGGCGCACCACCAGCGGGGCCAGGCCCAGCGAAGGCTCGTCCAGCAGCAGGACGCGCGGCCGGCTCATCAGCGCGCGGCCGATGGCCAGCATCTGCTGTTCGCCGCCCGACAGGGTACCGCCGCGCTGGTTCAGGCGCTCCTTGAGGCGCGGGAACAACTCCAGCACGCGCTCCAGGTCGCTGGAGAAATACTGGGGGTCGGCCACCACGGCGCCCATCTGCAGGTTCTCCAGCACGCTCATGCGCGGGAAGATGCGCCGCCCTTCCGGGCTGTGGGCCAAGCCCAGCCGCGCGATCTTGTGCATGGGCATCTGGGTGATGTCCTGCCCGTCCAGCAGCACGCGGCCCTGGCTCGCGCGCGGCTTGCCGCAGATGGTCATCAGCAGGGTGGTCTTGCCGGCGCCGTTGGCGCCGATCAGGGTGACGATCTCGCCCTGGTTGACGGTCACGTCGATGCCGTGCAGGGCCTGGATGCGGCCGTAGCCGGAGTGAAGGTTCTCGACCGCCAGCATCTAGAGGCCCCCCTTCACGTCGTCGGCCACCTCGGGCGGCAGCGTGTCGTCCTCGTCCTCGCCCAGATAGGCGCGGATCACCGCCGGGTCGCGGCGCACGTCGGCGGGCACGCCCTCGGCGATCTTGCGGCCGTAATCCAGCACCACCACCCAGTCGGAAATGCCCATGACCACGCTCATGTCGTGCTCGATGAGCAGAAGGCCGATACCGTGCTCGTCGCGGATGCCGGTCAGCAGGGTGTTGAGCTCGGCCGATTCGCGCGGGTTCAGCCCGGCCGCCGGCTCGTCCAGGCACAGCAGCAGCGGGTCGGTGCACATGGCGCGGGCGATCTCCAGGCGGCGCTGCGACCCATAGGGCAGGGCGCCGGCTTCCTCGTCGGCCAGACGCAACAGGTCCACCTTGTCGAGCCAATAGCGTGCCCGCTCCACCGCCTTGGTCTCGGCGGCACGGTAGCGCTTCAGCCCCAGCAGCCCGGCCAGCGAGAAGGCGCTGGCCCGCATCAACTCCTTGTGCTGGGCGACGATCAGGTTCTCCAGCACGCTCATGCGCGGGAACAGGCGGATGTTCTGGAAGGTGCGGCCCACCCGTGCTTGCGACGAGATGCGGTGGTCGTCCAGGCGCTCCAGCAGCACTGGGCCGCTGTCGTGGTGCAGCGCAAGCCGCCCCACCTGCGGCTTGTAGAAGCCGGTGATGCAGTTGAACAGGGTGGTCTTGCCGGCGCCGTTGGGGCCGATCACCGCGGTGATGGCCTTGCGGGCGGCGATGAAGGACAGGTCGTTGACGGCCACCAGGCCGCCGAAGCGCATGGTGACGTACTCGACCTCAAGCAGCGGCTGGAAGGTCATGGGCGGCCTCCCAGGCTGATGGTGGGCGAGCGGGAGGCCAGCAAA
>DATJKV010000643.1:0-8649 GCA_035491155.1 Magnetospirillum sp.
AACAACCCCCGCCTCTTCAACCTGCCCATGGTGCTGCTGGGTACGGCCAATGCCGGCGACGCCTACCGGCACGGTGCCACCCGCGTACTGGCGGAAGAATGCAATCCCGATGTCCTGCGCGCGGTGGTGCTGACCCTGGTACGCCGCCAGCAATTGCGCTGGAGCATCCGCACCGCATTGAGCGAAAGCCTGGTTCCAGCCACTCGTGACGAGATGACCGGTGCCTATAGCCGCGCTTTCTTTGATTCCTACCTGACCAGCCGCCTGAACCTGGCCAGGGCGCAGAACCGTCACCTGGCCGTGGTGTTTTTCGCCGCCCCCAACATCGAGGGCGTGCGCCGTCAATTTGGCGACGATGCGGCCCTGCACCTGACCCAGCAGGTGGGCCAGTGGATCACCGGCCTGCTGCGTGCCGAGGACCTGACGGCCGCCTACGCCCCCAACGAGTTCTGCGTGGTGCTGCCCGACACCCCGCTGGCCGAGGCCGAGGTGGTGATGCACCGCATCGCCGGCGTTCTGGCCTACACCGATTTTGCCGTGCGTGAGGTTTACCAGCCGGTGAAGGTGTGGGTGCAGGTTGGCTGCACCGACGCGCGCAACGACGACACGGTGGCCTCGCTGCTGGCGCGGGGACGCCGCAACCTCGACTAAGGGCGTACCGCTTTCGCCCGGTATCGTGATAGGGTGGCCGCGTGAAAATCGAATTCATCTTCGACACGGTCTGCCCGTGGTGCTACGTCGGAAAGCGGCGCTTCGAGCGCGCGCTGGCCAAGCGGCCGGGTACGCGCGCCGACATCCGCTGGCGCCCGTTCCTGCTCAATCCCGACATCCCGCTGGAGGGCATCGACCGCCGCACCTATCTGGACCGCAAGTTCGGCGGTCCGGCACGCGTGCAGCGTGTCCACAGCGCCGTGGCCGCCGCCGGCGAAGTGGAAGGCATCACCTTCGACTTTGACAGCATCACCCGCGCCCCCAACACCCTCAACAGCCACCGCATGATTCGTTTCGCCGCCGGCATGGGCCGCGAGGCGGAAACGGTGGAAGCCCTCTACCGTGGCTATTTCTGCGAAGGCCGCGACATCGGCCAGATTTCCCAGCTGGTGGACATCGGCGCCGCTTTGGGACTGCCGGAAAAGGCGCTGGAAAGCTACCTGCTCTCGGACGCCGACATCGCCGCCGTCATGAACGACAACGCCCGCGCCCATCGCCTGGGCGTCAACGGCGTGCCCTGCCTGGTGCTGGAGGACCTCTATGCCGTCGCCGGCGCGCAGGAGCCGGACGTGCTGCTGCGCCTGATCGACATCGCCCGCGAGGCCGAGGCCGAGGCCGCGCTGTCCTAGGCGATATCAGGCCGCCTTGGCGATCTCCACCAGCTTCGCCATCAGCTTCTGCAATGCACCGACCCGCTGCTTGGCCTCTTCCCACGTGCGGATGAACACCAGCTTGTGATCGGGACGCAGCTTGGCCGTGCCCAGTTGCTGACTGATCAGTTGCACCAGACCGGCCGGGTTGGGGAAGAAGTTGTTGCGGAAGGTGATGACGGCGCCCTTGGGACCGGCGTCCACCTTCTCCACATTGGCCTGCTTGCAGGCAGCCTTGATGGCGACGACCTGCAGCAGGTTGCCCACCTCGGGCGGCAGCTTGCCGAAGCGGTCCACCAGTTCGGCCGCCAGGGCGTCGATCTCGGCGGCATCCGCCAGGCCGGCGATACGGCGGTAGAGCCCCAGCCGCACCGACAGGTCCTGCACGTAGGTGTCGGGAATCAGCACCGGCGTGCCGATGGTGATCTGCGGTGACCATTCCTCGGCCGGTACGCCGTCCCCGCCCTTGGCCGCCGCCACCGCTTCCTCGATCAGTTGCTGGTACAGCTCGATGCCCACCTCGCGGATATGGCCCGATTGTTCCTCGCCCAGCAGATTGCCGGCGCCGCGGATGTCGAGGTCGTGGCTGGCCAGTTGGAAGCCGGCCCCCAGGGTGTCCAGCGCCTGCATGACCTGCAGCCGCTTCTCGGCGGCCTTGGACAGCACCTTCTCGGTGGGCAGGGTGAAATAGGCGTAGCCGCGCGTCTTGCCGCGGCCGACGCGGCCTCGCAGCTGGTACAGCTGCCCCAGGCCGAACATGTCGGCGCGGTGGATGATCAGCGTGTTGACGCTGGGCATATCGATGCCCGATTCGATGATGTTGGTGGACAGCAGGATGTCGTACTGCTTGTCGCCGAAGGCGGTCATCACCTCTTCCAGCTCGGTGGGCGTCAGGCGACCATGAGCGACGGCGCACTTCACCTCGGGCACCAGCTTGGCGATGCGGTCGGCGACCCGGTCGATATCGGCCAGGCGCGGGCAGACATAGAACACCTGGCCGCCACGATAGCGCTCGCGCAGGATGGCCTCGCGCACCACCACCGGGTCGAAGGGCAGCACGAAGGTGCGCACCGCCAGGCGGTCCACCGGCGGGGTGGCGATGACGCTCATCTCCTTGACGCCGGTAAGCGCCAGCTGGAGCGTGCGCGGAATGGGCGTGGCGGTCAGCGTCAGCACGTGGACATCGGCCTTGAGCTGCTTCAGCCGCTCCTTGTGGGCGACGCCGAAATGCTGCTCCTCATCGACGATCAGCAGGCCCAGGCGCTTGAAGGTGATGCCCTTGGCCAGCAAAGCGTGGGTGCCGACCACGATGTCCACCGAGCCGTCGGCGATGCCCTTCTTCACCTCGCCGGCATGCTTGGCGGTGACCAGCCGCGACAGCTGTTCCACGTTGACCGGCAGGCCTTTGAAGCGTTCGGCGAAATTGCGGTAGTGCTGGCGGGCCAGCAGCGTGGTGGGAACCACGATGGCCACCTGCATGCCGGCCATGGCGGCGACGAAGGCGGCGCGCATGGCCACTTCGGTCTTACCGAAGCCGACGTCGCCGCACACCAGACGGTCCATGGGCCGGCCCGATTGCAGGTCTGCGATGGCGTCCTCGATGGCGCGGCTCTGGTCCTCAGTCTCGGCATAGGGGAAGCGGGCGCAAAATTCGTCCCACAGGCCTTCCGGCGGGCTCAAGCTGTCCGCCTTGCGCATCTGGCGCTGGGCGGCGATGGCGATCAGTTGGTCGGCCATGTCGCGGATGCGCTTCTTCAGCTTGGCCTTGCGGGCCTGCCAGGCGGCACCGCCCAGCTTGTCCAACTGCACGCCGGCATCTTCCGAGCCGTAGCGGCTGAGAACGTCGATGTTCTCGACCGGCACGAACAGCTTGTCGTTGCCGTCATAGAGCACCCGCAGGCAATCGTGCGGCGCACCGGCGACCTGCAGGGTCACCAGTTCGTCATAGCGGCCGATGCCGTGCTCCACATGCACCACCAAATCGCCCTCGGACAGCGCCGAGGCCTCGGCGATGAATTGCGAGCCCCGCTTTTTCTTGCGGGCCGGCCGCGCCAGGCGGTCGCCCAGCAGGTCCTGCTCGGTGATCAGCGCCAGATCGGGCAGCGCAAAGCCATGGTCGAGGCCCAGCACCACCATGGGCACCTGGGCCTTTGGCAGCGCCTGCGCCTCGGCCCAGCCGTCGACCGCCGCCAGCTTAAGGCCGTGATCGGCCAGCAGATGGCACAGGCGGTCGCGCGAACCGGCGGTCCAGGCGGCCACCACGGCGCGGCGGCCGGCAGCTGTTTCGGCTTCGATATGATCCTTCAGAGCGTCGTAGACATTAGCGCCCGGCAGGGCCCGCACATCACCAAAGTCGCGGCCCGCGCGGCCCCCCACGTCAACCACCCGGTTGACGCCTTCCGGGGCGGCGAAGGGCGACAGGGCAAAGCAGGCCCGCGAGGCCAGCAGGCGCTCCCACTCGTCCTTTTCCAGGTACAGCATGGGCGGCGGCACCGGGTGGTAGACCATGCCGGATTCCACCAGGCCGGCGCCGGTGATGGTGCGCCGGGCGTCGTAGTATTCCAGCACCAGGGCATGCCGGGCGTCGCGCGCCTCCTCCACCTGGTGGTCCAGCACCACGGTGGCGTCGGGCACATAGGCGAACACGGTATCCAGCCCGTCATGGAACAGCGGCAGCCAGTGCTCCATGCCGGTGAATTTGACGCCGGTGGAAATGGATTCGTATAGCGGGTCCGAGCCGGACGGATTGCCGAACAACTCGCGATAGCCCGAGCGGAAGCGGGCAATGGAGGCCTCGTCCAGCAGAACCTCGCTGACCGGCGCCAAGGCGAAGCTGTCCAGCTTGCCCGTGGTGCGCTGGCTCATGGGGTCGAAGCTGCGGATGCTCTCCAGATCGTCGCCGAAGAAATCCAGGCGCACCGGCTCGGGCGTGCCCGGCGGAAACAGATCGACGATGCCGCCGCGCACGGCGTACTCACCCGGCTCCATCACCGTGTCGGCGCGGGTATAGCCGTTGCGGTTGAGAAACGACACCACGCCGTCCACGTCCATGCGTCCGCCCACCCGGGCGGAGAAGGACGCGCCCGCCAACACCTGACGGGGAGGTACCCGCTGAAGCAGCGCGGCAACGGTAGTCAAAACGACGCGCCCGCCCTTCCCCGGCCCGGCACTGAGGCGTGCCAGGGTATCGATGCGACGCGCCACCGCGTCAACATTGGGTGACACCCGATCGTAGGGAACGCAATCCCAGCCGGGCAGCTCGAGGATTTCCAGCTCGGGCGCGAAGAAGGCCAGCGCCTCTACCATGCGGGCCATGCGGCCATCGTCGCGGGCGACGTGCAGCACCTCGCCGCCGGCCTTGGCGAGCTGCGCTACCACCAGAGCATCAACGCCCTCCGGCGCGCCGGAAACCGTCACCCGGCCCGGCACGCCGAGGAATTCCTCAAGTTTTTTCAAGTGCGTGCGGCTTCTTTCTGAACAAACGCCTTGATCATGGCCATGACGTCATGCTCAAGCCGTTCCGGCACCGGCTCCTTGGCCGTCACCCAGTTGAAGAGGTCGGTGTCGGTCTCGGCGATCAGCGCCTCGAAGCGATCCACCTGCTCGGGGCTCAGGGTCGCCAGGTACTTGTCGGCGAATCCGCCGAACAGGATGTCGTTTTCGTTGGAGCCCATGTGGTGGGCCCGAAACAGCAGTCTTTTCAGTCGTGCGTCCATCGCGCGGGCATTGCTTCATAAATGAGGAAGCCTAGGATATAGAGCGTTCCCGCTTCCCTGTCAGCCACCAAGCTCGCACCAAATGCGCCCCAGCCTGCTGAACCCGCTATTCGCGCCGATCACCACCCTGCCCGGAATCGGCGCCAAACTGGCGCCGCTGTACCAGCGGCTGTGCGGCGAGCGTGTGGTGGACCTGTTGTGGCACCTGCCCTCGGGTGTCATCGACCGCCGCTTCAATCCCAAGGTCATCGACGCACCGGCGGCCAAGGTGGCCACGCTGTTGCTGCGGGTGGACACCCATCTGCCCTCCGGCTCGCCAAAACGGCCCTACCGCGTGCGCTGCTCGGACGAGACCAGCTTCCTCCATCTGGTGTTCTTCCACGGCCGCGAGGATTGGCTGCGCCGCCAGCTGCCCGAAGGTGAATGGCGGGTGGTCAGCGGCGTGGTCGAGCATTTCAACAACGAAATCCAGATCACCCATCCTGACCACATGGTCCCGCCGGCCGAAAAGGACCAGGTGATGGTGGTGGAGCCGGTCTATCCGCTGACCGCCGGCCTGTCGGCCCGCATGGTGGCCAAGACCGTGCGCGCGGCGCTGGACCGGACGCCCGAACTGCCGGAATGGCAGGACGCGGCCTGGCTGGCGCGCAACCGGAGCCCGAATTGGCGCCAGGCGCTGGAAGCCCTGCACCGGCCCGACAGCGACCACGCGGTGGTCGAGGACTCCCCTGCCCGCCGACGGCTGGCCTATGACGAGCTGCTGGCCAACCAATTGGCGCTGGCCATGGTCCGAGCCTCGCTGCGCCGGCTGAAGGGCCGCCCCATCACGGGCGACGGCCGTCTGCGCGCCAAGGTGATGGCCGCGCTGCCGTGGTCGCTGACCGGAGCCCAGACCCGGGCGCTGGCCGAGATCGACGGCGACATGGCAGAGCCCATCCGCATGCTGCGCCTGCTCCAGGGCGACGTGGGCAGCGGCAAGACGGTGGTCGCACTGCTGGCCATGCTGAGCGCGGTGGAAGCCGGCGCCCAGGCGGCCCTGATGGCGCCGACGGAAATCCTCGCCCGCCAGCACCTGGCCACCATCGAGCCGCTGGCGGCGGCGGCCGGCGTGCGGGTCGGCCTGCTGACCGGCCGCGACAAGGGCAAGTCGCGCGAGCGCCTGCTGGAGGCCCTGGCGGCCGGCGAGATCGACATCATCATCGGCACCCACGCGCTGTTCCAGGAGGATGTGGCGTTCTGCGACCTCGCCCTGGCTGTGATCGACGAGCAGCACCGCTTCGGCGTCCATCAACGCCTGGAACTGGCGGCCAAGGGCGCGGCGGTGGACATGCTGGTGATGACCGCCACCCCCATTCCGCGCACCCTGCTGCTGACCGCCTACGGCGACATGGACGGTTCGCGCCTGGACGAGAAGCCGCCGGGGCGCCAACCGGTTGCCACCCGCGTGCTGCCGCTCGCCCGCATGGACGAGGTCATCGACGGCGTCGCCCGCGCCATCAAAGGTGGTGCGCGCGTCTACTGGGTCTGTCCCCTGGTGGAGGAATCCGAGAACTCGGACCTGGCCGCCGCCGAAGAGCGGCACCGCCATCTGGTTCAGCTGTTCGGTGACAGGGTCGGTCTGGTCCATGGCAAGATGAAGGGGGCGGCCAAGGACAAGGTGATGGCGGATTTCGCCGAGGGCGCCCTCGACATCCTGGTGGCGACCACGGTGATCGAGGTGGGCGTCAACGTCCCCGAGGCCACCATCATGGTGATCGAGCATGCCGAGCGTTTCGGCCTTGCCCAATTGCATCAGTTGCGCGGCCGTGTCGGGCGCGGCAGCGGCGCCTCGACCTGTCTGCTGCTCTACGATTCCCCGCTGTCCGAGACCGCCAAGGCACGGCTGGAGATCATGCGCGCCACCGAGGACGGCTTTCTCATTGCCGAGGAGGATCTGCGCCTGCGTGGCGGCGGCGAGGTATTGGGCACCCGCCAAAGCGGCCTGCCCGAATTCGCCCTGGCCGACCTGACCATCCACGGTGAGTTGCTGGCGGCGGCGCGCGACGATGCCCGCCTCATCCTCGACCGCGACCCCGAGATGAAGACCCCGCGCGGCGAGGCCCTGCGCGTGCTGCTTTACCTGTTCGACCGCGACGCCGCGGTCAGAACGCTGCGCTCCGGCTGATCCGACTTGTCCGGCGGCGTCACGATGCCGGTTGACACCACCATCTTGATGCCATCCTCCACGCTCATATCCAGCACCTGCACGTCGCGGCGCCGCAGGAACAGCAGGAAGCCTGAGGTGGGGTTGGGCGTGGTGGGCACGAAGACGTTGACCATTTCCTCATCGAAACGAGCCCGCACCTCGCCGCCGGTGGTGCCGGTGATGAAGCCCATGGTCCAGATGCCGGCGCGTGGATATTCGATCAGCACCACCTCACGGAAGGCATTGGCCTTCTGCGCCAGCATGGTCTCGAAAATCTGCTTCACCGCCGAATAGATGCCCCGCAGCACCGGCATACGGGCCAGCACGGCGTCGGAGAGCCGCACCACCAATCGGCCGGCGAAACCGGCCGTCAGCGCGCCGATCAACGTCAGCGACACCACCATCAGCAGCAGGCCGAAGCCTGGAATGCCCCACTTCTCCGGGTTCAGGTGGGACGGAATCAGCGGCGACACCTGGTCATCCACGAACTTGATGAACTGCCAGGCGATGAAAAAGGTGATGGCCACCGGCGCGGTAACCAGGACGCCAGCGAAGAAATAGGCACGCAAGCGGCCGCCCAGGCCCATATGCAGGCTTTCGGCCTCGGTGTCCTGCGGATTGGACGGGGGGACGTCGGTGCTCATAGTGGATCCTTAGGCGGGCTGGGCTCGGAAGGATGGCCGAGGTAGCGAACGAGCGCAACAGGCATCGGCGGGTTTAGTGCTTTGGCGGGACCTCGCGCCGCCCCTGCGGGATGCCAACATATAAGGGCATGCAGCCCCGCTTGCGCGCCATTGCCACCGCCGTGCCACCGCATCCCATTGAACGCGAGGATGCCGAGGCGATGGCACGCCTGTTGTTCGGCGACATGGTGGAACGCCTAGGCCCTGTCCATGCCAATGCCGGCATCGAGCGGCGGTGGTCCTGTGTGCCGCTGGATTGGTATGGCCGCCCCCATGGCTGGCGCGAACGCTCGGCCTTGTTCGTCGAGAATGGCGTCGCCCTGGCGTCCCAGGCCATCGCCGCGTGCCTGTCCCGAGCGGGTATCGGCCTCGACGGCGTCGACGCCCTGGTGGCGGTGTCCAGCACGGGCGTCTGCACCCCCAGTCTGGATGCGCTGCTGATCCAGCATCTGCGCCTGCGGCCGGACGTGGTGCGCCTGCCCATCTTCGGCCTGGGCTGCGCCGGTGGCGCGCTGGGACTGGCGCGCGCCGCCGCCCTTGCCCAGGCCCTGTCGGGGCGGAACGTGCTTCTGGTGGTGGTGGAATTGTGCGGCCTGACCTTCCGCCCGCAGGACCGCTCGCCCGGCAACGTGGTCGCCACGGCCCTGTTCGGCGACGGTGCCGCCGCCGCGCTGCTGTCAACCAAAGCTGACGGCCCCGCCATT
>DATJKV010000644.1:0-3564 GCA_035491155.1 Magnetospirillum sp.
CTTGGTCTTGGACACGGCGCCCTCGGCCTGAAGGGCGGCGGCGGTGATCTCGTTGATATTCTGCGAAATGACGGAGACGGCGCCCGAGGCGTTCTGCATGTTGGCGCTCATGTCGCGGGTCACCGCGCTCTGCTCGTCCACGGCACCAGCAGTGGCGGTGACGAATTCACGCACCGAGTCGATGCTGGAGCGAATGTCCCCCAGCGCTTGCACCACGTTGCCCGAAACCGTCTGGATCGCGTCGATTTCGCTCGAGATCTGCTCGGTGGCGCGGGCGGCCTGGTTGGCTAGGTTCTTTACCTCGTTGGCGACCACGGCGAAGCCGCGGCCGGCCTCGCCGGCGCGGGCGGATTCGATGGTGGCGTTGAGCGCCAGTAGGTTGATCTGGCCGGCGATATTCTGAATCAGCCCAACGATGCCGCCCATGGCCGAGGCGGTGTCGGCCAGTTTGCGGGTGAATTCGCCGGCCGTGTTGACGCGGTCGTAGGCGCTATCGCTGGCAGCGCGGGACTTGGCCATGGATTGGGCGATCTCGGAGACCGACGCGGCCAGTTCCTCGGCCGCCGACGCCACCATCTGGACGTTGCCCGAGGTCTCGGACGCCGCTTGGGCGGCGGCATTGGCTTGGGCGGTGGTCTGGCCGATGGCGCTGTCGATCTCGCCGAAATTCTTGTCGATCAGTTGCTTGAGGTTGCCCAGCAGCTCGATCTGCTTGGTGATGTCGGTGGCGTACTTCACCACCTTGTAGGGCTTGCCGTCGGGCGTGAGGATGGGATTGTAGGACGCCTCGATCCATACCTCGCGGCCGCCCTTGCCAATGCGCTTGTACTGCGCTGCCTGATACTGGCCGGCGCGCAGCTTGTTCCAAAACTCCTTGTATTCCGAGCTGTCACGGTAGACCGGTTCGACGAACATGGAATGATGCTTGCCCTTGATCTCGGGCAGGCTGTAGCCCAGCGCGTCGAGGAAGTTCTGGTTGGCCTCGATGATGGTGCCGTCCAGCTCGAAGCTGATGACCGCCTGCGCCTTGTTGATGGCATCCACCTGACCCTTCAGGTCCGCCAGCTCCATCTTCTGTCCGGTCACGTCGATGGCGAACTTCACCACCTTGAACGGTTTGCCGTCCGCGCCGCGCAGCGGATTGTAGGAGGCCTCGATCCAGACTTCTCGCCCGCCCTTGCCGATGCGCTTGAATTGCGCCACCTGGGCCTCGCCGACACGCAGCTTGGCCCAGAACTCCTTGTAGGCCGGGCTGTCACGGTAGGCCGGTTCGACGAACATGGAATGATTCTTGCCCTTGATCTCGGACAGCTCATAGCCCAGGGCGTTCAGGAAGTTCGGGTTGGCGTGGAGGATAACGCCATCCAGGGTGAATTCGATGACGGCCTGGGACTTGTCGAGAGCCGCGAGCTTGGCCTCAAGCTCCGCCATTTTCTTCGACCCGAACATAGCCAATCCTCCATCTTCGCCACATCTTATGCCGAAGGTATTTGGGAGGGTGCGCATATGTCAAATGTGTATTAGTTTAGAAGGTGAGGTATGAATTCTTAATGTTTGAAAATGAAAAGTTATCGCCCAGCGATTAAATTAAATGTAAATATTGTTATATAGGTAGATCACCGGCGAGTTGCTGTCACGAGATCATTGCGAGCAATTCTTCTTAGGCTGATCTCGAGGCGGGCATCTGCCTTGGCGATTTCCATCAGGGCGTCACGGGTGAAGTTGATGTGGGCCTCGGCCGCCTGGCGGGCCGCCTGCGGGTCGCCGGACATCACCGCGTCGAAGACGGCCCGATGCTGGGATAGCAGCAATTCGCGCACGCCCTTGCGCATGTACAGCTTGGCGCGGTTGTAGAACACGTCGTTGCGCAGCATGTCCGACAGCGAGCGCATGATGTGCAGCATCACCACGTTGTGGGAAGCCTCGTAGATGGACAGGTGGAAGTCGGCATCGGAATCGGCTTCCTCGCTGGGATCGTCCAACTCGTGGGCGCGCTCCATCTTCTCGAAGCATTCGCGCACCAGTTCGCGATCCACGTCGGTGCCGCGCAGCGCCGCCAGATAGGCGGCCGAGCCTTCGACGATGGCGCGGAACTCCAGATAGTCGAAGGTGGTCTCGGGGCGCTGTTGCAGCACGGTGGACAGCGGCGAGGTGAAGCCATCGCCCAAGAGCGGGGCGACGAAGGTGGCGCCGCCCTTGCCGGAATAGACCAGCCCCTTTGTCTCCAGCTGGTCCAAGGTCTCGCGCAGCGAGGGGCGCGAGACGTCGAATTTCAGTGCCAGCTCGCGCTCGGGCAGCAGGCGTTCGCCGGGGCGTAGGGATCCTTCCAGAATCAGCTGTTCCAGGCGGTCGGCGATGGTGTCGGCAAGCTTGGCGGGGCGAATGGGCTCGGTCATGGGTGCACGCTGATTGAAGTTGGCGTCTCTGATTAGGTCGTAAACGAACGGTTGTCCAGGGGGCGAATTTTACCGGTAAGCCGCAGTGGCGTTGTTTACAATCGTGGTAAAAAAAGTTATCCAAAAGCGCATTCGATGGTCAACAAGGCAAAAGGCCTTTCTTTCATGTCCAAGCCGATCAAGAAATTGCTTGTCGCCAACCGGGGCGAGATCGCCATCCGCATCTGCCGGGCCGCCACCGAACTGGGCATGAGCACGGTTGCGATCTATTCCCAGGAGGATCGATTCGCGCTGCACCGCTTCAAGGCCGACGAGTCCTATTTGGTGGGCAAGGGCAAGGGGCCCATCGACGCCTATCTTTCCATTGACGAAATCGTGCGGGTGGCGGTCGAGGCCGGCGCCGACGCGGTGCATCCCGGCTACGGCCTGCTGTCCGAAAACCCCGAATTCGCCGACGCCGTGCGTGACGCCGGTCTGGTGTTCGTCGGCCCCAGCTCCGAGGTCATGCGTGTGCTGGGCAACAAGGTGGCGGCGCGCAAGGCGGCGGTGGAGGCGGGGGTGCCGGTGATGCCGGCCACAGGTCCGCTGCCGCGCGACACGGATCTGTGCCTGAGCATGGCGGGCGAGATCGGCTATCCGCTGATGCTGAAGGCCAGCTGGGGCGGCGGCGGCCGCGGCATGCGCGTGGTGGAGGGGCCGGACCAGCTGCCCGGTCTGGTGGCCACCGCCCGGCGCGAGGCCAAGGCCGCCTTCGGCAACGACGAGGTCTACCTGGAAAAGCTGGTGCGCCGCGCGCGCCACGTGGAAGTGCAGATACTGGGCGACAGCCACGGCAATCTGGTCCACCTGTTCGAGCGCGACTGCTCGGTGCAGCGGCGGAACCAGAAGGTGGTGGAGCGGGCGCCCGCCCCTTATCTCGGCGGCCGGAGCCGCGATGAATTGTGCGCCGCGGCCCTGCGCCTGGCCCGCGCGGTGGCCTACGAGAACGCCGGAACCGTCGAGTTCCTGATGGACGCCGAGTCCGGCAATTTCTACTTCATCGAGGTCAACCCCCGCGTCCAGGTGGAGCACACGGTGACCGAGGTGGTCACCGGCATCGACATTGTGAAGGCGCAGATTCAGGTGGCCGGCGGCGCGCCCATCGGCGCCCCCGGTTCGGGCGTGCCGC
>DATJKV010000645.1:0-1927 GCA_035491155.1 Magnetospirillum sp.
CACCACTCTCGGCCAGCTTGGCTTCCAGTTCGGCCTTCAACGCCGACAATGCGGCCACGTCCTGGTTCAGCTTGTCCCGCTCGGCCTCGGAGCCAGTCAGCTGCGAGGTCAGGCGCGAAACGTCGCCGTTCAGCGACTCGGTGGCCTTCTTCTCCAGCGACAATTGCTCGGCCAGGGTGGCCATCTCGCGGCTCAGGCGGTCGCGCGCCTGCTCGCTGCCCGACAGCGCGCTGCCCAGGAAGTACTGGGCCAGCACGAACACCAGCAGCACGAAGATCATCACCATCAACAGGCCCGACAGGGCGTCGACGAAGCCCGGCCAGATGTCGACGGTGCGGCGGGCGCGGCGGCCGTTCATGCATTGCCCTCCACGTCCTCGGAGATGGCAGCCATGGTCCGTGCCAGCAGCTTGAACTCCGAGCGCAGTTCGGCGATCAGCTCGTCATGGCCGTGGGCGGTCTCTTCCACCAGGCGGCCCAGGGCCACGTCCATGTTGCGGATGTGGCCGCGGGTGGTGTCGTCCATGCCACCGCCAGCCCCCTCGGCCAGCTTGGCCAGCAGCGGGCGCATATCCATCTGGGCCTCGCCCAGCTTGATCATCAACGCCTGCTCGGCCCGCATGTGGTCGGTCAGGGTGGACAGCTTGTCGGTCAGCGCGCGGATGTTGCCATTGGTGGAGATGCGGCTTTCCTCGCCGCGCGCCATGATGCGCTGGAGTTCGTCCAGCGAATCGGCGGTCTGCTCCAACAAGGCCTGGATGTAAGCCGGCACCGGCTGATCGCCCTCGGCGACCAGGGTGCCGCCGCCCAGCTTGGTCTGGCCGGCCAGCCATTCTTCCAGTTCATTGTAGAAGGCATTCTGCGCCTGCCCGGCCTGAAGGTCGAGAAAGCCCAGCACCAGCGAGCCGGCAAGGCCGAACAGCGAGGTGGAGAACGCCGTGCCCATGCCGCTCAGCGGCGCCTCCAGGCCGGATTTCAGCCGTTCGAAGGCGGCGGTGGCATCCTGGCCCGACACCGACAGCGAGCCGATCACCTCGCCCACCGAGCCGATGGTGTGCGAAAGGCCCCAGAAGGTGCCCAACAGGCCCAGGAAGATGAGCAGGCCGACGAAATAGCGGGCGATGTCGCGCCCCTCGTCCAGACGGGACGCGATGGAATCCAGAAGCGAGCGCAAGGTCATGGCCGACAGGCTCATGCGGCCCTGGCGCTCGCCCAGCATGGACGACATGGGGGCCAGCAGGCGCAGCTTGCCGCCCGACAGCGACGGCTGGCCGCGCCGCCAGGTCTCCAGCCATTCCACCTCGGGCTTGAGCATCAGCACCTGGCGGAAATTCATCACGATGCCGATCAGGAATACGCCGACGATCAGGCCGTTCAGCCCGGGATTGGCCAGGAACGCCCGCATCAGCCCCGGCGCCAGCACCCCGGCCACGGCAGCCACGGCGGCCAGGAACAGGGCCATGCGCAACAGATAGCGGTTCGGTCGGCTCATCGGGGCGGCTCCGGCAATGGTGTCCGGCCATTGTTGGGAGCGAATGTGTCCAATCCAGGGCGAAAATGGCTAGCCAGACCATGGGTATAGGGGACGGCGCAAAGAAAAAGAGCCGGACAATTGCTTGCCCGGCTCTTTTGACTGAAAGGGATGCCCGCTTAGCGGCCCACCAACACCGCGTCGACGCGATCGGCGGGGCCGGCGCCCTCGATCTTATTGCCGAGCGCGCGCACCTCGATGCGGGTCGAACGCAGGCCCTGCTCCATCAGGTACTTGCGCACCTCAAGGGCACGCGACAGGGACAGGCGCCGCGCCTTGGAGGCGTTGGCATCGTCGCCCTCGGCATAAGCCAGCAGTTGCAGGCCGACGCTGTCGTCCCTCTGCATGCGCTTCACCAGCTTGTCCAACTCGGGCAGCATGGCGTCGGGCAGGCGGG
>DATJKV010000646.1:0-1997 GCA_035491155.1 Magnetospirillum sp.
AGGCCAAGCTGACCGACGCGGTCGCCGCCCGCCAGCTGGAACGCACCGACCTGTCCACCGCCGCCATCGGCCCGCGCCAGCAGAAGACCATCGAGGGCGCTGGTGTCGCGCTCCAGCAGGCCGGCGTGGTTCCCGCCGACGTCAACGTCCCGGCCGCGGCTGCGTCGCTGGTGGACGCGTCCTTCGTCACCAAGCTGGGGGTCAAGTGAGCCAGTCCTCCGCCGCTTCCGCCGTCGCCGCCTCGCAAGGGGCGGCACCGGTGCGTTCCAAGGGATTGTTGGCCAAGGGATTGTCGGCCAAGTGGCTGATCGGCTTCATCCTGCCCGTCGGCCTGGCGTTGGCATGGGAGGTGGTGGTCGCCCTCAAATGGGCCGACGGCCGCCTGCTGCCGACGCCCTCCAAGGTCATCGGCACGCTGGTTGCCCTGGCTCAAAGCGGCGAGCTGCTGAACCACGTGCTGGCGACGCTGAAGCGCGTGGCCCTGGGCTTCGCCTTCGGCGTGCTGGCCGGCACCCTGCTCGGCGCGGTGGCCGGCTATTGGACGCCGGTGCGCCGGCTGATCGATCCCGCGTTGCAGGCGCTGCGCAACATCCCCTCCATCGCCTGGGTGCCGATGTTCATCCTGTGGTTCGGCATCTTCGAGACCTCGAAGGTGATCCTGATCGCGGTGGGCGTGTTCTTCCCCATCTATCTCAGCCTGTCGGGCGCCATCCTGGGGGTGGACCGCAAGCTGGTCGAGGTGGGCCGCATCTTCCGTTTCAGCCATCGCGAGATGATCACCCGCATCCTGCTGCCGGCGACCCTGCCCACCTATGTGATCGCGCTGCGCTCGGGCCTGGGCCTGGGCTGGATGTTCGTGGTCGCCGCCGAGTTCATGGGCGCCGAGGAGGGGCTGGGCTTCCTGCTGGTGGATGGTCAGCAGACCGGCCGCCCGGCGGTGATCCTGGCGTCCATCACCGCCTTTGCTGTGCTGGGCAAGCTTACCGATTGGCTGCTCGCCAGCCTCACCGCCCGGTTCCTGACCTGGCAGGATTCCTTCAAGCCGGCGGAGTAGGGACATGCTTGCCATTTCCAACGTCCACAAGCGCTACCCCAACGGCCTGGAGGCCCTGGCCGGTCTCGATCTGTCGGTTGCCGAGGGCGAGATCCTCGCCATCGTCGGCGGCTCGGGCTGCGGCAAGAGCACGCTGCTGCGCCTGATCTCGGGCCTGGACCGCGCCACCTCGGGCAAGGTCGAGCTGGATGGCACCGCCGTCACAGAACCCCGCCCCGAGATCGGGCTGGTGTTCCAGGAGCCGCGCCTGATGCCGTGGCTGACCATCGACCAGAACGTCGCCTTCGGCATCCGCCACCTGCCCCAGGTGGAGCAGAAGACCCGCGTGTCCGAGGCCCTGGCCCGCGTCGGTCTCAGCTCCCATGCCGGCCATTGGCCGCGCGAGCTGTCAGGCGGCCAGGCCCAGCGCGTGGCGCTGGCCCGCGCCCTGGTGGGGCGGCCCAAGGTGCTGCTGCTGGACGAACCGTTCTCGGCGCTCGACGCGTTGACCCGCAACGACCTGCAGGAGCATCTGCTGGACCTGTGGGCCTATGACCGCCCCACCATGATCCTGGTGACCCACGACATCGAGGAAGCCCTGTTCCTGGCCGACCGCATCGTCGTCATGCAGCCCAATCCGGGCCGCATCCGCGCCGAAGTGGTGCCCCCGCTGGCCCGCCCGCGCGATCGCCTGGACCCCGAATTCCTGCAATGGAAGTACAAGTTGCTGGCCGAGCTCGACCACGCCAGCCGCCGGCCCACGGGCGACGAGGTGTTCCCGGCGGCGGCCATCTGACGTTTTTCCCTCTCCCGCGCGCGGGAGAGGGTGGCGCCTACCGGCGAAGCCGGTGATTGTCTGATGCGCACTTCGCGCGCGGCCGGGTGAGGGAGCCGAGGACGAGGTGCTTTGCGGCTCCCTCACCCTCCCACCTTCGGCGGGCCCCTCCCTCTCCCGTGGAACGGG
>DATJKV010000647.1:0-11451 GCA_035491155.1 Magnetospirillum sp.
GCGCTTGGGCGCGGCCCGCGCGTCTTTTTGCCCCTCCTAGGCTCATTCGGCCGTTTCTTCCGCCCGAAATTCTTGCGATAGTGCCCGGCTTTCAGCGATCCGCTGTCTGCGCCATAGCCCTGTGCCTACAAGATATGGTATAGGCAGCGCCAAATCATTCCCTCGAACCAGGATCAGTCTGAGTTATGGCCGGCCATTCCCAGTTCAAGAACATCATGCACCGCAAGGGTGCGCAGGACGCCAAGCGCGCCAAGGTTTTCACCAAGCTCATCCGCGAGTTGACGGTGTCGGCCAAGTCGGGCCAGCCCGACCCGGCCATGAACCCGCGCCTGCGCGCCGCCATCCAGGCCGCCCGCGCCGCCAACATGCCCAAGGACACCATGGAGCGCGCCATCAAGCGCGGTGCCGGTGGCGAAGACGGCGCCAATTACGAGGAAGTGCGCTACGAGGGCTACGGCCCCGGCTCGGTGGCCATCATCGTCGAGGCGCTGACCGACAACCGCAACCGCACCGCTCCGGAAGTACGGACCGCCTTTTCCAAGAACGGCGGCGCGCTGGGTGAAAGCAATTCGGTGTCGTTCATGTTCGATCGCGTCGGCGCCATCCGCTACCCGGCGACTGCCGCTTCGGCCGAAGCCATGTTCGAGGCGGCGCTGGAGGCCGGCGCCGACAACGTGGAATCCGACGAGGACGGCCACGAGATCACCTGCGCCCCCGACGATCTGGCCACCGTGCGCGACGCCCTGGAAGCCGCCTTCGGCACCCCGGAACACGCCCGCCTGGACTGGCGCCCGCAGACCACCGTGCCGGTGGCCGACGAAAGCGCCGCCAAGACGCTGTTGAAGCTGCTGGACATCCTGGAAGACAACGACGACGTCCAGCGCGTCTACGCCAATTTCGAAATCCCCGACGACATCATGGAGCGTCTGGGCTAAGCGGCGCCAAGGGGGGCTCGGAGCGAGCGAAGCGAGAGACTGGCCCGTTGAGGGCCCGCGAGCTTATGCGAGCGTGAGCCAAGGGGCGCGGAGGCGCCCCGCCCGGCGCTTGAGGGGCAGTGCATGAGAGTCCTGGGACTTGATCCGGGTTTGCGCGTCACCGGCTGGGGGATCGTCGATGCCGACGGCACCCGGCTGCGCCATGTGGCCGACGGGGTGATCAAGTCCGATGATAAGCTGACGCTGGCGGAGCGGTTGGCGCAGTTGCACCAGGGGGTGCTGGCGGTCATCGCCCAGTGGGCGCCCGAGGAAGCGGCGGTGGAAGAGACCTTCGTCAACAAGAACCCGGAAAGCACGCTGAAGCTGGGCCAGGCGCGCGGCGCCGTGCTGCTGGCACCCGCCCTGTCGGGCCTGATGGTGGGTGAATACGCCCCGGCCTCGGTCAAGCAGGCGGTGGTGGGCACCGGGCGCGCCCAGAAGGATCAGGTGGGCATGATGGTGCGCACCCTGCTGCCGGGCTGCCTGGTCAAGAGCCCCGATGCCGCCGATGCCCTGGCCGTAGCCATCTGCCACTCCCACCACTTGAACACGTCGCACCGGCTGGCGCGGGCGGTGAAGGCATGATCGGAGCGAGCGAAGCGAGGGACTGGGCCGTTGAGGCCCCGCGAGCTTATGCGAGCGTGAGCCGTGCCGCCCCGCAGGGGCAAACGACGCCCACAGGGCGGCCCGGAGCTTTTGCGAAGGGTGGGCTTCGCCCACAAGCGCGCGGACGCGCGCGCCCGGCACCTGAGGGGCAAAACAAATGATCGCCAAGCTCAAGGGCCTGATCGACTCGCTGGGCGACGACTTCGCCATCGTGGACGTCAACGGTGTTGGCTATCTGGTGTTCTGCTCGGGCAAGACGCTGGCGAAGCTGGCGGTGGGGCAGGCGGCTGCGCTGCACGTGGAGACCCACGTGCGCGAGGACCACATCCACCTTTACGGCTTCCTCGACGCCGCCGAGCGCGAGTGGTTCAACCTGCTGACCACCGTGCAGGGGGTGGGCGCCAAGGTAGGTCTGTCCATTCTGTCGGCGGCGACGCCGGAGCAGTTGCTCCAGACCATTGCCGCCCAGGACAAGACCACGCTGACCCGCGCCAACGGCGTCGGCCCCAAGCTGGCCGTGCGCATCCTGACCGAATTGAAGGACAAGGCCGGCAAGATTGCTCTGGGCGGCTTTGCGCCCGCCGGTGTTGCCCAGGCGGTGGCCGGCGCGGCCCCCATGCCGGCGGAAGCGGGCGGGGTAATGGAGGATGCCATTTCCGCCCTGGTCAATCTGGGCTACCGGCGCCTCGAGGCGTTCGAGGCGGTGGGCAAGGTGGCGCGCGAGAACGAGGACGCAAACAGCTCGACCTTGATCCGACTGGCGCTTAAGGCGCTGGGCAAGGACATGGCGCGATGACGGACCGGGAAGTCTCGCCCGAACGCAAGCCAGGCGACGTCGAGCAGCATCTGCGGCCGCAGACGCTGGACGACTTCACCGGCCAGCGCCAGGTGCGCGAGAACCTGAAGGTCTTCATCGAGGCGGCGCGCGCCCGTGGCGAGGCGCTGGACCACACCTTGTTCTATGGTCCGCCCGGCCTGGGCAAGACCACCCTGGCGCAGATCGTCGCCAAGGAGTTGGGGGTGGGGTTTCGCGCAACCTCGGGGCCGGTCATCGCCAAGGCGGGCGATCTGGCGGCGCTGCTGACCAACCTGGAGCCGCGCGACGTCCTGTTTATCGACGAAATCCACCGCCTTAATCCTGCCATAGAGGAAGTTCTCTATCCGGCTATGGAGGATTTCCAATTGGATTTGATCATCGGCGAGGGGCCGGCTGCCCGTTCGGTGCGCATCGACTTGCCGCCGTTCACGCTGGTGGGCGCGACCACGCGCAGCGGATTGCTGACCACCCCGTTGCGTGAGCGCTTCGGCATTCCCTGCCGAATGTCCTTCTACACCCCGGACGAGCTGGAGCAGATCGTACGCCGGGGCGCCCGCGTGCTGGGCTTCGACATGACCGCCGACGGCGCCGCCGAGGTTGCCCGCCGCGCCCGCGGCACCCCCCGCGTCGCCGGCCGCCTGCTGCGCCGCGTGCGTGATTTCGCCGCCGTGGCGGGCAAGAGCCCGGTGGACCGGGCGGTGGCCGATGCGGCGCTGACCCGCCTCGAGGTGGACCAGATCGGCCTGGACGCCATGGATCGCCGCTATCTGTCGTGCATCGCCGACAATTACGGCGGCGGGCCGGTGGGCGTCGATACCCTGGCCGCCGCCCTGTCGGAAAGCCGAGACACCCTGGAAGAAGTGATCGAGCCCTACCTGCTGCAGCAGGGGCTGATCCAGCGCACGCCGCGCGGCCGCATGCTGTCGGCAGCCGGCTTCAAGCATATCGGCATCAACCCGCCGCGCGAGGTGCTGGTCCAGCTGGACCTGCTGGCCCGCGAGGAGGGCGAGGAATGACCCACCTCCACACCGTGCGGGTGTACTGGGAAGACACCGATGCCGGCGGCATCGTGTACCATTCGAATTATCTGAACTTCGCCGAACGGGCGCGCACCGAGATGGTGCGCAAGGCCGGCCTGAAGCAGTCCGACCTGGCCGCCGAGGGCTACGCCTTCGCGGTGCGCCATGTGGCCGTGGACTTTCTCAAGTCGGCCAAGCTGGACGACCTGTTGGAAGTCGAGAGCACCCCCAAAGCCATGGGCGGCGCCTCGATGGAAGTGGGGCAGGTCATCCGAAGGCTTGACGACGGCGCGGAATTGGTGCGTCTCGACGTGAAATTGGCCTTCATCTCATTGGACGGCAAGCCGGTGCGCATCCCGGCCCAATTGCGAAACTCACTGCAAGCTTTGGTAAGCGAAAGGCGATAGTGTCATGGATCCTGTTCAGACGGTTCAGCTGGCCGGCTCGGTAGCCGCCGAACACGACTTGTCCATGTGGGCCCTGTTCATGCGGGCCGACATCATCGTCAAGTTCGTGATGATGGCGCTGCTCTGCGCCTCGTTCTGGTGCTGGGCCATCATCTTCGACAAGGCGCTGCGTTTGCGCAGCCTGTGGCAGCGCGCCGAGCATTTCGAGGAATCGTTCTGGTCCGGCGGTTCGCTGGAAGAGCTGTACGACCGCATCGGCTCGCGTCCGCTCGATCCCATGAGCGCCATCTTCGTCGCTGCCATGCGCGAGTGGCGCCGTTCGGCCGCCAAGGGCCTGGCCGACCGCGAAACCGCCCGCGTCAGCCTGCCCCAGCGCATCGACCGCGTCATGCACGTGACCCTGGGCCGCGAGATGGACATCCTGGAACGTCACCTGGGCGTGCTCGCCTCGGTCGGTTCGACGGCGCCGTTCATCGGCCTGTTCGGCACCGTGTGGGGCATCATGAACTCGTTCCAGTCCATCGCCGCCACCAAGAATACCAGCCTTGCCGTGGTCGCGCCGGGCATCTCGGAGGCGCTGTTCGCCACCGCGCTGGGCCTGGTGGCCGCCATCCCGGCGGTGATCGCCTACAACAAGATCTCCAACGACCTGGACCGCTACACCAAGCGCCTGGAGAACTTCTCGGGTGAGTTCGGCGCCATCCTGTCGCGCCAGCTGGAGGAGAAGGTCTGATGGGAGGCGCCATCGGTCCGAGGAAAGGCGGCCGCGGCCGCCATCGCGCGGTCTCCGACATCAACGTCACCCCCATGGTGGACGTGATGCTGGTGCTGCTGGTGATCTTCATGGTCACCGCGCCCCTGCTGACCACCGGCGTGCAGGTCGACCTGCCTAAGACCGAGGCCGCGCCCATCAAGGGCGACGACCAGCCGCTGTCGGTCACCGTCGACGGCCACGGCGACGTGTGGATCCAGGAGACCAAGGTCTCCATGGAGGAACTGGTGCCCAAGCTCCAGGCCATCACCGCGCAGAAGCCCGACACCCGCATCTTCATCCGTGGCGACAAGGCCATCGACTACGGCCGCGTCATGGAGGTGATGGGCACCCTGGGCGGCGCCGGCTTCAGCAAGGTGGCGCTGGTCACCGAGATGCGCCAGGGCGATGCCGGCGGCAAGCCGGCGAAGAAGGGGGCTCGCTGAGGCCATCCCATGGAACTGAGGCGCGATAGCTTAATCTTCTCGGGCGTGCTGCACGTGGCCGTCGCCTTGGTGGCGATCTTCGGCCTGCCGCAGTTCTGGAAGAAGCCGCCGGAGGACGCGGCGCCGATCGTGGTGGATTTGGTGCCCATCGGCGCCAAGACCAACCCGCCGCCGAAGCAGGCCGACGCGCCCCAGCCCGAGCAGGCCAAGCCCGAGCCGCCCAAGGCCCCCGAGCCCAAGCCCGAGCCGCCCAAGCCCGAGCCCAAGCCGGCTCCGCCGCCGCCACCGCCGCCGCCGAAGCCGCCGGAGCCCACTCCGCCACCGCCGCCCATGCCCAAGCCGGAGCCCAAGCCCGAGCCGAAACCGGAACCCAAGCCGGAGCCGAAGCCCGAGCCCAAGCCCGACACTCAGAAGATGCTCGACAGCCTGAAGCCGCCGCCCAAGCCGCAGAACACGCAAAGCGACCTGGACCAGCTGCTGAAGTCGGTGGACAAGAAGAAGCCCGCGCCAACCAACCCGCTGGACGACCTGATGAAGGCCGCCGAGAAGGGCAAGCCCGCGCCGGCCAATACCGACCAGGGCACCAAGTCGGCGCAGTCCTCGGTGAAGGGCTCGGACATGCATAACCCGAACGAGCCCATCTCGATGACCGAGATGGATCGCATCCGCAAGCACGTGTCCGACCGTTGGAGCATCCCGGCGGGCGCCAAGGACGCCGCCAACTTGGTGGTGGAAATCCGCGTCCAGGTGCTGCCCGACGGTACCGTCACCGACGCTCAGATCGTCAACCGGCCGCTGATGGCCGATTCGTTCTGGATCGCCGCCGCCGATTCGGCCCGCCGCGCCGTTCGTTTGGCCAGCCCGCTGCCGATCCCGCGCGACAAGTACGACCAGTTCAAGGACTTCACGCTCGTCTTCAATCCCAAGCAGATGGTGGGGGGGCGCTGACCTGCCGCCTCGCCATCGCCGCAATCTTCAGGTTTACTGCTCCGGTCGTTTGTGCGGCCGTGTCCCGCGTTCGTTCAAATAAAACCCACCAAGCCTAGGACGATGACCATGCTCACGCGCCTTCGCCTTGCGGCCGCCGCTGTGGCCGTTGCCCTTGTCGGTCTGATGGCCGCCGGGCCGGCCTCCGCCGAGGTCCGTATCGACATTACTCGCGGCAACATGAAACCGCTGCCCATCGCCATTCCCGAGCTGTACGGCAACACGCCGCAAGAGACGCAGGCGGGCAAGGACATCGCCAGGGTGGTCGCCGCCGATCTGGAGCGCTCGGGCCTGTTCAAGCCCGTCGACCAGCGCGCCTTCATCCAGACCAGCGCCTCGTTGCAGGCCGGTCCGCGTTTCCCCGACTGGAAGCAGATCAACGCCGAGGCGCTGGTCAGCGGCAAGGCCGAGATCGGCGCCGACGGCCGCATGCGCGTCGAGTTCCGCCTGTGGGACGTGTTCAACGAGCAGCAGATGGCCGGCCAAGCCTATACCGCCACGCCGGCGGGCTGGCGCCGCGTCGCCCATCTGATCGCCGACGCCATCTACAAGCGCGTCACCGGCGAGGACGGCTATTTCGACACCCAGATCGTCTACATCTCGGAATCGGGTCCCAAGAACGACCGCAAGAAGCGCTTGGCCATCATGGACCAGGACGGCGAGAACCACCGCTTCCTCACCTCGGGTGAGGAACTGGTGCTGACGCCCCGCTTCTCGCCGACGGCGCGCGAGATCACCTACATGTCCTATTTCCGGGGCACGCCGCGCGTTTACATCCTGCAGATCGACACCGCGCGCCGCGAGCTTCTGGGCGACTTCCCGGGCATGAGCTTTGCGCCCCGGTTCTCGCCGGACGGCAACAAGGTGGTCATGAGCCTGGCGCAGGACGGCAATACCGAGATCTACGAGATGAACCTGATGACCCGCCAAAAGCGGCGTCTGACCAACAATCCCGCCATTGACACCTCGCCCAGCTATTCGCCGGATGGCAATAAGATCGTGTTCAATTCGGACCGCGGCGGCACCCCGCAGCTCTATGTTATGGAAGCCGACGGCGCCAACGTGCAGCGCATCAGCTTCGGCGATGGCCGCTATACCACTCCGGTGTGGTCGCCGCGCGGTGATCTCATCGCTTTCACCAAGCAGAAGGGTGGCGAATTCTTCATCGGCGTGATGAACGCCGACGGCTCGGGCGAGCGCCTGCTGGCCCAGGGCTGGCTGGTAGAAGGCCCGACCTGGGCACCCAATGGACGCGTTCTGTCCTTCTGGAAGGAAACCCAATCGGATGATCGTGGGCGTGGCGGTACAGCCAAGCTTTATACGATCGATCTGACTGGCTTTAATGAAAGACAGGTCCTTACCCCTCTGGATGGCTCCGATCCTGCTTGGTCCCCCTTGATTCCCTAAAACTATGTTAGTATAGTCCGCACCGATTGAGATTTTTTCCGACGACAACGGGTCCTGATCGTTTCGGTGTCGAAGGAAGGGCGTGCCGCCTCCTTGTGGGGCGGCGCGGCGTCTCCAAAGGTCCAATCTGAATTCCCACGGCGTTCCATTGAGGGGGAGTCCTCAAATATGAAGCTGCGTTTCCTGAGCATTTTCGCTGCTGCCGCCCTGCTGGCCGCTTGCGAGTCCGCCCCCGAGCAGACCGCTACCCAGACCCAGGCCGGCACCCCTGCCGTCACCCAGCCGAAGGGCCCGGTGGCTGGTTCCATCGAAGACTTCATCGCCAATGTCGGCGATCGCGTCTTCTTTGATTTCGACAAGTACGGTTTGCGTGCTGACGCCAAGGCCACTCTGGACAAGCAGATTGCCTGGCTGAAGAAGTATCCGTCCTTCAACCTGACCGTCGAGGGCCATGCCGACGAGCGCGGCACCCGCGAGTACAACCTCGCCCTGGGTGAGCGTCGCGCCCACGCGATCAAGGAATACCTGGTCGCTGGTGGCCTGCCGGCCGCCCGCGTCAAGACCATCTCCTACGGCAAGGAGCGTCCGGTCGCCCTCGGCTCGAACGAGGCCGCCTGGTCGCAGAACCGCCGTGGCGTGACCGTCCTCAGCAAGTAATCTGCTGAAGCGATCACGAACGTGATTGGGGCGCCCGCCCTTCCGATGGCCCTAGGGCTATCGGAACGGGCGGGCGTCTTATTTTTGCCCCTTTGCAGCGCTATTCCTGCACCAATCGCCTGTTGCCCAATCACCTGTTGACCGCCCGCCCCACTTGAGAAACGAGGTTCCCGTGCGTCGCATCGTCCTCATCCCCGCGCTCGCCCTGATGTGTTCGCTTGGTGCCGGAGGGGCGCAGGCCCAGTACGACAGCCGCGGCATCTACGACCGGATCGACCGCCTGGAGCGCGATTTGCAGGTGATGCAGAGCCAAGTGTCGCGCGGCGCTGGCGGTTCCACCGTCATCACCTCTCCGGCCCTGGGCGGCGGCCGTGCCCCCGTGAGCGCCGATGCGCAGCCGTTGTCGCCGGCCATGGCGACCCGCTTGGATGACAAGGTGGATCAACTCGAGGAGATGGTCCGCCAGCTGACCGGCAAGCTGGAAGAGGTGCAGTTCAAGAACAACCAGCTAGCCAAGCAGTTGGAGCGCATGCAGGCCGACATCGACCTGCGCTTCAAGGATATGCAGGCCGGCGCACCGGCTGCCGCCGCGTCCCAGGCGGCCCCGCCCGCCACGGCTGCCGCCGCCCAGGGCGACAAGATCAACCTGATCCCGCCCAAGGGCGCCGACGCCCCCGGCCCGGCCTCGGGGCCGCAGACGCTGGGTGTCATGTCGGAAAAGGACATGAAGAAGGCGCTGACTGCCCAGCCGGCCGCCGCCGCTCCCGCCGCTCCGCCCAAGGCGCTGGACGCCCAGGGGCAATATGACGCCGCCTATGCCGCCGCTCAGGCGGGCGATTACGCCACGGCCGAGCGCGGCTTCCAGGACTTCCTGGCCAAGAACCCCAGCCACCCGAAGGCGGGTGACGCGCAATACTGGCTGGGTGATATCGCCTATTCCAACCGCAAGGATTTCGGCACCGCCGCCGCCACCTTCCTGGATGCCTACAAGAAGTTTCCCAAGCATCCAAAGGCGCCCGACATGATCTACAAGGCGGGCTCCTCGTTTGGCCAGCTGGGCAAGAAGAAGGAAGCCTGTACCGCCTTCGCCATCCTGTTCGCCGACCACCCGCAGATGCCCGATCGGGTCAAGCGGGCTGCGGTGGCCGAGAAGCAGAAGTACGAGTGCAAATAAGTACCCAAGCCCCTCGTAAGAGGGGCTTTTTCATTGGTATTCACCGCAGAGGCACAGTGGGCACAGAGGGCGCTTCGCGTGATCAAGATTTCTGCGTGTTCTCCGTGTCTCTGTGGTGAATTATTCCGCCATGTCCTCCGCCCTCTCCCCATCCGACTTCGCCGCCCTGATGGCTCCGCTGGGGCCGTTCGAGGCGCGGCCGCGCGTGGCCGTGGCGGTGTCGGGCGGGGCGGACAGTTTGGCGCTGGCGCTGCTCGCCCATGACTGGGCGAGGCAACGGGGCGGCGAGGCGGTGGGGCTGACCGTCGACCACGGCCTGCGCGCTGAAGCGGTGGCCGAAGCCGAGCAGGTGGGCGAATGGCTGCGTGCCGCCGGCATGGCCCACCACCCCCTGCGCTGGGAAGGCCCCAAGCCCGCCGCCGACATCCAGGCTGAGGCGCGCGCCGCCCGCTATCGCCTGATGGAGGAATGGTGCCGGGGCGAGGGCATCCTGCACGGCCTGCTGGCCCATCACCGCGACGACCAGGCCGAGACGCTGCTGCTGCGTCTGGGGCGCGGGTCGGGTGTGGACGGTCTGGCCGCCATGGCGCCGGTGAGCGAAGCCTTTTTCATGCGCTGGCTGCGGCCGCTGCTGACGGTGCCGCGCGCCCGCCTGGCTGCCACCCTGGAAGTGCGGGGGCAGGGATGGATCGAAGACCCCTCCAACCGCAATGGGGCGTATGCCCGCGTGCGCGTGCGCCAGCTCATGCCCCGTCTGGCGGCCGAGGGCATGGCGCCCGAGCGGTTGGCCGATACCGCCCGCCGCCTGGGGCGTGCCCGGGCGGCGTTGGAAGACATGGTGGCCAAGGCGGCGGCCCGCTGGGTGGTTCCCCATCCGGCTGGTTTTGCCCTGGTCGACGTCCAGGCCTTCCGTCAGGAGGGCGAGGAAATCGGCCTGCGTCTGTTGTCGCGCCTGCTCCAGGCCATCGGCGGCTCGGGCTATCCGCTCCGCGAGGATCGGGTGGAAGGGTTGTACGCCCGGTTATGCGATGGCCTGGGCCGCGCCACCACCTTGGGCGGCTGCCGCATCGGTCCCCTGGGCGGACGGCTGCTGTTCTGCCGCGAGGCGGGCAGGGTGGCACCGCCCTTGGAGCTGGTGCCCGGCACCCGGCAATGCTGGGACGGCCGCTTCCGGGTCGAGACGGCGGCGGACGCGCCGGCGGGATTGCGCCTAGAGGCACTGGGCCCCAGCGGGTGGAGCCGGCTTGTGGCGCTCGCCAAGCCCGGGCGCCTGCCCGTCCTGCCGGCTCCGGTGCGCCCATCATTGCCGGTCATGCTAGACCAGGAGGGTATTTGCGCAGCCCCCCACCTCGGCTATAACCGGGGGACGGGTATGCACTCCGTCGTGCGGTGGATGGTCATGGCGCCGGCAAGCCCAATGACTGCTGCCGGGCATTGCCTTGTCTAGGGCGGCAGCGGCATTATCTTCTAAGGACCGTATTTCGGCGCGGGTCGCGCCGCCCTGTCCGCGATGGAACCGGGGCAAACGAGGAAGGGCCTGACTTTGAACTTCAGCAAGAACCTGGCGCTGTGGATCATCATCGCCCTGTTGCTGGTGATGCTCTTCAATCTGTTCCAGACGAATTCGCCTCAGCGCGGCGTCGGGCAGACCGCCTTCTCCGACTTCATGGGCGAAGTCGATCGTGGCCAGGTGGCTGACGTCACCATCCAGGGCTACAGCGTCTCGGGCCATTACTCCGACGGCCGTCCCTTCAGCACCTACCTGCCGCCCGAAGCCAATATCGTGCCCAAGCTGCGCGAGACCGGCGTGCGCGTGTCGGCGGTGCCGCCGGCCGACGACCAGCCGACCCTGTGGGGTGTGCTGGTGTCGTGGTTCCCCATGCTGCTGCTCATCGGCGTGTGGATCTTCTTCATGCGCCAGATGCAGTCGGGTGGCGGCAAGGCCATGGGCTTCGGCAAGAGCCGGGCGCGCCTGCTGACCGAGAAGACCGGCCGCGTCACCTTCGAGGACGTCGCCGGCATCGACGAAGCCAAGCAGGAGCTGGAAGAGGTCGTCGAGTTCCTGAAGGACCCGCAGAAGTTCCAGCGCCTCGGCGGCAAGATCCCGAAGGGCGTGCTGCTGGTCGGCCCTCCGGGCACCGGCAAGACGCTGCTCGCCCGCGCCATCGCCGGCGAGGCCAACGTGCCCTTCTTCACCATCTCCGGC
>DATJKV010000648.1:0-2816 GCA_035491155.1 Magnetospirillum sp.
CTTCATGAAGTTGGGCCGCGCCGCGCATACCAGGTGAACCGTTACTGTCATGGAAGCCCCGTCCGAAAATGCGTTTGCGGAGTGACAGTTTCTCCGAACGGCAATTCTCGTGCGTGCTTCCAGGGGTGGGATGCGGAAGAAATTTCCGGATATGAAGGATCGCCGGAGATTACCTCGCTCGCTCTACTGGCGTTCCGGCTTGTCCACCAGCGTCCCGTTGCCCTGTACTCTGCGCCCCGCGTGAGCGATGGAGTTTTCTCCATGACCGTCATTTATGCGGAAAGAAACATCATCCCAGCCCTTCGCGATGGCCGGATGGTCAATGCCATGTCGGTGGATGTCGAGGATTACTTCCATGCCCAGGCGCTGGCGCCGCGTCTGCCGGCCGAGTGCTGGGACGGGCTGGAGCGCCGGGTCGAGGCCAGCACCGGCCGGGTGCTCGACCTGTTTCAGCGGGCCGGCATCCGCGCCACCTTCTTCGTGCTGGGCTGGGTGGCCCAGCGCCACCCGGCCTTGGTGCGGCGCATCGTCACCGAGGGACACGAGCTGGCCAGCCATGGATGGGGGCATGCCCGGGTGGACGGCATGTCCCCGGCCGAATTCCGTGCCGACCTGGCCAGCAGCCGCGCGGTGCTGGAGGACCTGGGCGGGGTCAAGGTGCACGGCTATCGCGCCCCCACCTTCTCCATCGGCGAGCGCAATCGCTGGGCCTGGGCCGAGATCGAGGGCCAGGGCTTCCGCTACAGCTCCAGCGTCTATCCCATCCGCCACGATACCTACGGCATGCCCAAGGCGCCACGCTTCGCCTTCCACCCGTTGGGCGAGGGGCGTCTGATCGAGTTGCCCATGACCTCGGTGCGGCTGGCCGGACGCAATCTGCCCTGCGCCGGCGGCGGCTATTTCCGCCTGCTGCCCTATGGCCTGTCGCGCCGGGCCATGGCCCACGTCAACCAAGTCGACCGGCGGCCGGGGGTCTTCTACTTCCATCCGTGGGAAATCGACCATGGCCAGCCCCGCATCGCCGGGCTGCCGTTGCGGTCGCGCCTGCGCCACTACACCAATCTGGCCGCCATGGAGGCTCGCCTGCACTCCCTGGTGGCGGATTTCGCCTGGGACCGCATCGACCGGGTGCTTGGACTGGAAACGGGGGAAACGCCATGAGCCTGAGCGTGAAACGTTTGGACGATGCTGCGCTGGCCCGTTGGGAAGCCTTCGTCCTTGGCCATCCCGACGCCACGTTCTTTCACCGTGCCGGCTGGCGCGAGGTGATCGAGCGCAGTTTCGGCCACCGCACCTACTACCTCTATGCCGAGGAGGACGGGGTCCTCCGTGGCGTGCTGCCGCTGGCCCATTACCGCAGCTGGATGTTCGGCAATGCCCTGATCGCCAACGGCTGCTGCATGGGCGGCGCCCCGGTGGCAGAGGACGAGCGGGCCGACGACGCCCTCGATGCCGAGGCTTGCCGGCTGATGGAGGAGGTGGGGGCAAAATACCTGGAATACCGCCAGCCAATACGTCGCCACGGCCATTGGCAGGCGCGCGACAGCCTCTACGCCACCTTCGCCCGCCCCATGGCCGCCGACGAGGACGAGGCGCTGAAGCAGATCCCGCGTAAGCAGCGGGCGGTGGTGCGCAAGGCGTTGCAGAACGAACTCGACGACGTGGTCGAAACCAATATCGACCACTTCTACCCGCTCTATGCCCTCAGCGTCCGTAACCTAGGCACCCCGGTGTTCGGGCGCGCCTATTTCCGCAACCTGCTGGAAATCTTCGGCCCGGCCTGCGACATCCTGACAGTGATGCACCAGGGCCGTCCGATCAGCAGCGTGCTGAGCTTCTATTTTCGCGACCGGGTGATGCCCTATTACATTGGCTCGGCTCCCGACGCGCGTGATCTCGGCGCCAATGATTTCGTCTATTGGCGCCTGATGCGCCGCGCTGCCGAGCGGGGCTATTCCATCTTCGATTTCGGTCGTAGCAAGGTCGGCACCGGCCCCTACGCCTTCAAGAAGAATTGGGGCTTCGAGCCGGTGCCGGTGGTGCACGAATACCGTCTGCGCGGCGAGGAGAGCTTGCCCGAGCTCAACCCCACCAACCCCAAATACCGCCTGTTCATCGATTTATGGAAGCGGTTGCCGCTGCCGCTGGCCAATGCCATGGGGCCGTATGTGGTGAGGAATATCGGCTAGGTTTCGCACATATAGGAATTGTCATCCTGAGCCGGCGGCGAAGGATCTCCTCCTGGCAGGGCGTTGCCGGTTCTGACGCCAAGTGCCAAACGGAGATCCTTCAGTCGCGTTGCTCCTTCAGGATGACAATTTGGGAGCCGTTAGAACCCCCAGACCAAATCACTGAGCCGGTTCTCCACCCCTCTGATCATCGAGGCAAATTTCGGTGCCGACAAAGGGAGGGCGGGAACCGGATTGGCGCGCCAGGATTCGGCCGCCTGGGCCACGGTTACGGCGGCGAAGTCGGTGCGATGGCGTGCCAGGAAGCCGGCCAGGGCCTCCAGCCGGCGTTGATTGGTGCGGTTGGCGGTCAGCCGGCGGTATTGCGGGTCGGCCACCTTGACGAATTCGAACGGGTGGGTCAGCACCACCAGCGGCGCTTCCCCGGCCCGGCGGGCACGCCACAGCAATGCCCGGGTCTCGGCCGCTCCGGTGCCGGTGATGGTCAGCAGCCGGCGCCCCGGGACTCCCTCGAAGCTGCGCACCGGCACCTCGGCCACACCGTCGACCACACGCACGCCGCCGTCCAGCCGCAATTCGGGCGCTGGGGGCCAATGGGCGGCGCCGACGCTGGACGACACCATCAGG
>DATJKV010000649.1:0-2345 GCA_035491155.1 Magnetospirillum sp.
CCCGCCGCCACCAGGCGGCAGACCACGCCCCTGGCCTTGCATTCCATGCACTCGGAATGATGGGGGATGTTGGGTTTGCGGTCGTTCAGCGCCGCGTTCAGCACTTCCAGCAGCTGGTACTTGTTGATGGGGCAGCCGCGCAGTTCGAAATCCACCGAGACATGGTCCGACACCGCCGTCGAGGTGGTCAGCGTGTCGATGTATTCGGGGTGGGCGTAGACCTTGCGGATGTATTCCTTGACGCTGGCGAAGTTGCGCAGCGCCTGGATGCCGCCGGCGGTGGCGCAGGCGCCGATGGTGATCAGCGTCTTGGACATGCGCCGCACTTCGCGGATGGCCTTGATGTCGTGCGGCGTGGTGATGGAACCTTCCACCAGCGTCACGTCGTAAGGCCCCTTCTCCACCTTGCGGGTGGCTTCCAGGAAGTAGCTGATGCGCACCTCGCCCGCCAGGGCCAGCAGCTCGTCCTCGCAGTCCAGCAGGGTCAGCTGGCAGCCGTCGCAGGACGAGAACTTGAAGACGGCGAGCTTGGGCTTCTTGCGGTCGGCCATGGGGGGCCTCCTACAGCTCGGAAATCGAGAACATGTCGGCGATACGGTCGAAGCGGAAGACCGGGCCGTCCTTGCAGACGAAATGCGGTCCCCATTGGCAGTGACCGCACAGGCCGCAGCCGCACTTCATGTTGCGCTCCATGGACAGCCAGATGTGGTCACGCCCGACGCCGCGCTTCTCCAGCGCCTGGGCGCCGTAGCGCATCATGATTTCGGGACCGCAGACGAAGGCGGTGGTCTGCTGCGGGTCGAAGCCGCCCTTCATCACCAGATTGGTGACCACGCCCACATTGCCGCTCCACTTGCCGGTGGCGCGGTCCACGGTGACCAGCACATCCATGTCGAAGCGGCCGCGCCAGCGCTCCAGTTCCTTCTTGTACAGGATGTCCTCGGGCGTGCGGGCGCCGTACAACACCATGACGCGGCCAAAGCGCTCGCGGTTGGCCATGGCGTGGTGGATGGCGGGGCGCAGGGGCGCGAGGCCGACACCGCCGGCCACGAAAATGAGGTCGCGGCCATAGGCAGCCTCGACCGGCCAAGTGGTGCCGAAGGGGCCGCGCACGCCGATGCTGTCGCCGGCCTTGAGCGCGTCCAGCGCCTTGCTGACCGCCCCCACCGCGCGGGTGGTGTGAACAAGGCACGAGCGATCGGCCGGGTCGCCTGAGATGGAGATGGGAATCTCGCCCACGCCGAACACGTACAGCATGTTGAACTGGCCCGGCTGGAACACGAATTCCCAACCGTCCTCGGCCAGCAGCTCCATGGTGAAGGTGTCCGACAGCTCGCGCCTCACCTTTTCCACGCGGAACAGCCGGGGCAGCATGGGATCCTTTGCCAGCGCCGTCATGGTCATTTGCCCTTCTTGGAGGCCGGCTTGGCGGTCTTTTCCGCCTTGGCCGGCTCCGCAGCCTTGGCGGGCTTCTCCGTCTTCACCGGCTTGGCAATTCTGACCGCCTTGGCGGGGATTTCGGCCTTGGCCGGCTTGTCCGCCTTGACGGGCTTTTCCGCCTTGACGGGCTTCACAGCCTTGGCGGATTTCTCCACCTTGACCGGCTTCGCAATTCCAGCCGCCTGGGCGGGGGCCCCGGCCTTGGTCGCCTTGCCCTTCTTGGCCAGCTTCAGTTCGGCCTTGGAGGCCTCCGCCTCGGCTTTGACGCCCTCCAGCGCGGCGACGGCCGAGCGGTTGCGGCCCTTCGAGCCCTTTACCGCCTTCTCGACCTTCACCTTGTCCTTCTTGGGTGCCGCGCGCGGGGCGATGGCCGGGCCATAGAGATCCAGCATCTGCAAGCGGGCCGCCGCCAGACGGTGGGCGATGACCGGAACGAAACGGCGCAACACCTCGTAGCCCAGCTCGGGCCGCTCTTCCATTTTCTTCAGCAGGCAGCGGGATTCGAAGGACAGTGCCCGAACCTTGGTCTGCGCCCGCGCCGAAAAGGCGGCCCGGTGCGGCAGCACCAGCCAGGACCAGCCCAGCACATCGCCCGCCCCCAGGGTTTCCAGCACGATGGGGTCGCGCACCGGCGGCTCCACCTCGACCGCCACCTGGCCGTCGCGGATCAGGTAGAATCTGCTCGCTTCGCCGCCCTCGCGGAACAGGTACTCGCCGGCCACGAAGCGATGATTGGCGGCACAACCCACCAGCACCTCACGCAGCGCCGGATCGAGGCCTTGGAAGAACGGATGTTCGTCGAGGATGGCACCCAGATTTTCCGGTTTGACCATGTGACGTCCTCCTAGTCCACGCCCTTGGCCGGCTTGCCGCCCTTGGCGATAGCCGCGACCTCGGCGGTGATG